>NZ_DVEA01000184.1:0-9701 GCF_015295965.1 Thermoleptolyngbya sp. M55_K2018_002 | reverse complement strand
TCGGGATCTGTTTTTTAATCTGGTCTATCTACTTACAAGTCCCAAAAGCCCTGAAAATATGTCGTCTAGGAGCCGAAGCCCATAGCCTCTGATCTGGAGCCGGAGGGCTTGGTCGAAGAGGCTTTTGGGCCAGCGTCTCCTACGAGAAATCAGGAATTCCCAGAGATGTGTCAGCGAGATGTGTCAGGCAGTCAGGTTTTCAGATCTTTATGCACGCGCAGGCTCTGAAGTTGCCGCAGAAGTTGCCGCAGCCGCCAAACCGCCAATTTCTCGATCGATAAAGAACAATCCCTGTCCTTCAGTACCAATCAGATGAATCTTATCTAAGATGCTCTTGAATAAAAATTCTTCTTGATGTTGCTCCGCAACATACCATTGCAAGAACTGTAGCGTTGGATAGTCAGGTTCAGTATTAGCCAGATGCACCAAGTCGTTGATTTTACTCGTGATGAATTGCTCATGAGCATAAATCTTCTCAAACATCTCAGTCAACGATTGAAAGTTATGAGCAGGGGCTTCCATACTTCCAAGAATCGCCAACGCGCCCGTTTCTTGAAGATAGGTAATGAGGCGACGCATGTGCATCATTTCTTCATCAGCGTGCTGATTGAGAAATGATGCACAGCCGTCCAATGCTCTGTAGGCGCACCAGGAACTCATCTGTAGATAGAGATGAGAAGAAAACATTTCCAGGTTGATTTGCTCATTCAAGCAATTGATCATGTTTGGTGATAGCACTGCTTTTCAACACTCCTAAGTCATTATGATTCGAGGCTATTTTGAGGCAACTGGCTTATCTTTACGTATGGCTATGCTGATTGACTGACAAAACTCGAAGCACCCTCACCCCAACCCCTCTCCCAGAGCGGGCGAGGGGCTTTTGACCCAGGTTTGGCAGTTCAAGTCCCTTCGCCCCTTGTGGGAGAAGGAATTTAGGGATGAGGGGAAAAGATTTGTCAGGTAACCAGATGGCTGTGGCTACTCTGGGGCAGCAGGAGATACTGCTCTATCCAGCAAATTCGACGCTCTCGCTCAAACTGATTGAGTAAGCGAGTCACCGTTACCCGCGTTGTGCCCAGTGCATCGGCTATGTCTTGATGGGTCAGTCGCAGATTAATTAGTTTCCCTTGCTCGTGTGTTTCTCCAAATTGATTTGAGAGCCACTCTAGCAGACGCTGAAGCCTTAGGGGAACTTGTCCACTGCGAATGCCAACTAACTCTTGTGCTTGATAAAGATGGGAAAGCAGCGTCTGAGACAAGTCCACGCAGTCATCTAGGGCGATCGCCCTGGCTTGCACCTCAGTCAGACACTCCAACTCATAGGGCTGAATGCAGGTCAGATGTTGTCCAACCTGATCGCCTACTCCCCAAAATCCCAAACCGACAATCGTGCCGTCTTCCATCAGCGTATAGGCTCGCACCGCACCGCTTTCTATCAGCCAAAGGTGCTGCGGGTAGGCGGGGAGGGACTCCCGACGTTTGAATGAGCGCTTGGTAGCCGGATTAAGCTTTAGCATGGTTGGGAACGATATGCAGGCTAGGGTCGAACGATTCAGCAGGCAACTGCCTGTTCAAGCGGTTCTGCTATGGAACTCTGCTCAATGAGCTTGCACCTGTTTCACACCCTATGGTGTGGGGCGATCGCGCACCTTGGGCAGGATTCTCAACTGCTAGGGCAAAGCTCGGCATTTCTTGTCGGCAACTGGGACAAAACCAATACACCCCTGAACTACGAAAATGGCGCAATAGGCTTGCATTGCAGCAAAGACACTGGCTCATGGGCTGTTTAACCTTCGTGGGGCTTGTGAATATCGAGCAATGTGCCTGGGTAGGCAGATCACGCCCAGTCGAGAGCTAGGCATGAACTGTCATCTCATTATTGATATAAATTCTCAATAAGTCAAGCAATAGAGACCCAGGCTTGCAAAGAAACCTCAGGAAAAAAACTGGGACAAGGGCAGGGCAACAGTCTACCCTATGTGACTGTCCGCCGATGAAGAAAGACTGACGCACGGATGGAAGGGCGATCGCCCTCTGTGTTTTCTGAGCAGGTAATCGCCTCACTGAATCAATTGCCGATTGTTGATGCCGATTGTTGATACATTGTAGATACATCTCTACCTTTAGTCTGCTGAGGGCGACGCACCACGCGCAAAATCTAGTGGTCGCTCTGCAACACCCAATCGGCAAACTCTCTTCCGCTATTTCCCCCATCCAGCCAAATCCACAGCAGACTGGGAAAACGACCCCAAATGGCTGCACTCAATACCAACTCCATTAGCTTTGACGCGCAGGGCATTCCTAAAATGCAGGATATCTTCAAACAACTGGCGGAATAGCAGCTGTTCTTGGGAAAAGTTCGTTGCACAGGAGTTGCAGGGAAAACGGTTCCCCCGATTGAACTGTGGTAGTATCTTTGCGTCTCAGTGTTTCTACGCTGTAAGGGAGCGTCAACGGATGCTAAGGGGAACTACCCTCGATCGGCGATCGCTCGCCATCCGCTACCAGAACGTTGCGTCAAGGGGAACCGTTCAATTCATGGACGAATTCAGGAACGAATTCAGGAACGAATTCAGGGATGCAGAGTTAACCATTGCCCAGCCCGACTGGAGTCGAGAGCAGCTAAAACGCTGGTGGGACCCCGGTCGGCAGCTTTTGCGCTCTATTCGTCGCTATCAGACCTGGAAGCGACGCGGTGGATTGCTAGGGCTATTGGGCAGCAAGGTCGCCGTGCTGCACTACCGCTTTTGGAGCGTGGTGTCTGCTTCGGAAATTCACCTCACCTGCAAGCTGGGCGGTGGGCTGCTGCTGACGCATCCCAACGGCGTGATTATCCATCCCGATGCGGAGGTGGGTGCAAACTGCCTGATTTTGCAGCAAGTGACGCTGGTGGCAGGGGTGAAGGTGGGCAATGGGGTGGATATTGGCGCGGGCGCAAAGATTATCCGGCCGGTGACGATTGGCGATCGCGCTCGCATCGGAGCCAATGCCGTAGTCACGAAAGACGTTCGCCCCGGTGCGACGGTGGTGGGCATTCCCGCCAGAGAAATCAAGTCCTCCAACCTGATCGGCGCAACCCGTTAGCGGTTTTCAAAGCCGCCCTCGCACTTCTTCCAGATGGCAGTTTCCAGATAGCAGTTTCCAGATGGCAGTTTTCTGAAGGGGCGCTGCAAGTGCAAGGGACAGAAGCCTTGCAGAGGCTTGACCCAGCATCCAAAATCGCAAATCCAAAATCACAAATCCAAAATCGCAAATCCAAAATCGCAAATCCAGCTAGAACCGGGCAGCGGTCAGCGTCACATCAGCGTGTTGCCATGCTGAGCGAAACTGGGCGCGGGCCTGTCGGGCTTCGTCTGTTTTGCCCTGAGCCTCTAGGCTTTGCGCCAGGCCATAGAGCGACCAGCCGTTGTTGGGATAAGTCGCCAGGTCATCGCGGAACACCTGCTCTGCCTCCGCAGGGTGGCCCGCTTGCAGCAGCATCGCTCCCAGGTTTTGGCGCACGGGCGAATACCAGGGCGCGGGTTCGTCATAGTTAAGCTGGTCTTGTAGCGCCACGCCTGCTTCTAGATGGGCGATCGCCCCGTAAACATCGCCCCGCTTGGCGGCCAGTTCGCCCGACAGCACCTCCACGCCAATCTTCAGCAAATCTGCCGTCGAGTTGATGTCCCAAATGGTCACCCCGTCCAGGGCTGGGTCAGCGGCGATCGCCTTCAGTGCTTTCAGTTCTTGCGCGGCTGCTTGCCCCTCGCCCTTCGCGGCCAGCGCCATGCCTCGTGCAAAGTGCCACACGCCCGTTGGATAGACCAGATCCGCCTCTGGCTTGGGTTCTGCCAAAATTTCGTCCCACAGGCCAAACTTGACGGAGGTATAGAGCGGAATCACGGCGTAGTGTTGCAGCGTACCGTAACCCGGTTCTTTCCAGAGCGATCGCTCCACTAGATGGGCCGTGTTTCGCGCCGCCTCCACCGCCTCTCGCCGCTGACCAGCCATCATCGCCGCATACCAGAGGAAATGGTGATTGTGGGGCATATAGGCAATTCGGAAAATGCCGTCGGGATGGTGCGCCTGGGCATATTCCCGGTCGTTGGCGGCAGCCCGCTGATTGGCCACCACCGCATCGTGATAGCGCCCCACCCGCAGGTAAATGTGAGCAGGCATATGGAGCAGGTGGCTGGTTTGGATATTCAAATCCCGCAGGCGATCTGCCACGTCGGCTGCCAGTTCTGGCCGCTGCGCCTCCACTGCGTGAATGTAGAGGTGCAATGCGCCGACGTGGTTGGGAAACCGCTCCAGCACCGATTCCAGCGTGGCGATAATTTCTGCGCCTGCGTCGGTGGGATTGCCCGACTCGTCCCAATAGTCCCAGGGAGTCGTGTCCATCAGCGCTTCGGCAAACAGCGTGCCCGCGTCTGGGTCATTGGGATAGCGCTGCGCCACATCGCGCATGGCGTTGGCATAGGCCCGGTTGAGTTCGGTGCGGTCTTCTACGGGTTCTGGCGCATAGCGGGTGGCGAGGGCGTGGATGTAGGCGCGTTCGCGATCGCTCGCATTGCCCCCCAGTTGCACGGCTTTTTGAATAGCCGCCCAGGCCGTCGGCACGTCGCTATCTTCCATCGCGGCGTTGATATTGGGCCCCAGCACGTAGGCCATGCCCCAGTAGCAGAGGGCGCAGGTGGGGTCGAGTTCGGCAGCCTGCTGAAAGGAGCGCAGCGCCTCGGCATGGTTGAACCCATAGGCCAGAATGAGTCCCTGGTCAAAATAGCGTTGCGCCAGGGGATTGCGGGTAGACACGGGGTGATGGTGATTGCCCAAGTTGTCAAATAGGGGAGCCGTGGGGGATGGGGGGGCGATTGCGATTGGTGCCTGGATAGGGTGATCTGCATGGGCGATCGCCGTTCCCGCATCCGTTCCGTGGATAGGAAAGCCCAGTGCAAGAATAAGCGTTGCGACAAACAGCATGGCGCGAAAGAGTTTGATCCGATTCACCGAATTTGCCTCCAAAGTTCTAAAGACCTGAAGAGATGACTTGACCCAAAATGATGTAGAACGATGCAGACAGCTATGCAACCCGTGTAGAGATTTGGGTGTTCTTAAAGCGTCTAGAATCGATGGTAGTCAATTCTTTGCGAGCATTTTCCCAGCCTTGAGATTTTTCAATCTGCGCGATTGGGGGCAGTGCGATCGCACGTTGCAAGAACACCCTCTCGTGCAGGGGCTAAGTCCGGAAGCGCTGATCCAACCAAATTCGCACCTCGGCTTCGGTATCGAACCGGATTCTGTGGTTGGTGATTGGATCGTAAACTTGCCAGATTGTTTGCCCAGTGCGTGTCTCAATGGTACAGATCTTGGGATCATGGCTGTGGGAAAAGGTCTGGGCGATCGCCCGCCAAACGGTCTTCAGTCGGCGGTGCGCGTTTGTTTGCCGTTTGGCAGTCCTAGTTGCGTTCAGCAGATGTTCGTAAGACTGGACATTTAGCAGGTAAAGTTTCATGGTTGACTGTCTCCAGATTGGGCTTTCAAGGGCGAGAGAAAGATGGTTTTGGATGCGTAAATTGGCTGGGAGAATCGCGTGCTTGCGCGTTTGGAGGAGGCTTCTGGTTTAGGGAGGGCTTCAGCAGCACTGCGTCCGTCTTGTGGGGATTGCAATGCTGCTGAAAACTGAGCCACGTTGAACCGAGACAAAGCGTCTCCATCAGCACGCTGAAACCGTGCCGCCATCGAGCAAAGGGTACACATAAGCGTGGGGGAATTAGGAACTTACTTGCGAACGATGTAGTAGTCGTTCTGGAAGTCGTGCGCCAGTCGCTTGATTTCCACCGTTTCAAATCCGGCCTCTGCCAGCATTTGCAAGGCCTGATCCTGTCCCCACATTGCGCCCAAACCCATGCCGCCATAGGCAAGAGAGACGGACATGCAGTGTAGGCAAGAGATGGTATACAGCAGTGTTCCCACTGGATGCTCTAGATTCCCACCCACGTCCGTAGCGGCGTGAATATCCTGCATCAGATACGTGCCCGTCGAACGAAGCGCACGGTGAATATTGCGGAGAACCCGGTCGGGATGCGCCTGATCATGAATCGCATCAAAGGTGGTAATCAGATCGTAGCGATCGCTCTCATCGATCTGTGCCGCATCCTGTACTTGAAATTGGATGTTTGACAGGAGATATTGCTGTGCGGCTGCATTCGCAATGGCGATCGCCTCCGGAGAAAAGTCATATCCAGTAAAGCGGCTATTGGGATATGCCTGCGCCATGCGGATCAGAGCGCGACCGCTGCCACAGCCCACATCCAGCACGTCGATGCCGCGCTCCAGATCCTCCGTCAGCCCTGGCACCAGCGGCAGCACATGGTCAAACAGCGCCGACACTACGCTCTGTGCGCTGTCTTCGGCCATGACGGCATGAAAGCGCTTGTAAGCAGAATAGGGAACGCCGCCGCCTTTATAGAAGCATTCCAGCACCGCATCCTCAACAGCGCCCAGCAGGGGAATGTATTGCGCGAAAACGGCAATATTGTCCGATCCGGCGGCCCGCGTCAGAAATGCGGCGTGTTCCGCAGGCAGGCTATAGGTCTGAGTAACTGAGTCATAGTCCACCACGCGACCGGTCACCATTGCGCCCAGCCACTCCCGCACATAGCGCTCGTTCAGCCCCGCTGCATCAGCAATTTGCTGGCTGGTGGCGGGCGGCAGTTCTGCCAGAGTGTCAAACAGTTCAGTGCGATGTCCGATGGAAATCATCAGCGCCAGTGCGCCGCTGTTCAGCGTGCCCACCAGGGTTTCGGCAAAAGCTTCGGCTTTGGCTGGGTCGAATCGGGGCAGGTCGAGTTCGGGCGAGTCGAATCGGGATTGCTCAATCGGTTGTAGCGTCGTCATGGAAGTATCCTCAAGGTTTGTAGGAGTGTGTTGTGACGAGCCGAGGGGTGGCGACTCCGCAGAGCGCCTCTCACTCGTTACAGCAGGTTAGATAAGCTAATGGCAACGTTCAGTCATCAATGCGTTCAGTTGGAACCATAGGTTCCCACAACAGGCTGGCGGTGTGGTCTGGGCGGCGAGTCTCCATCAGGCGATCGCACGTCTGCACGACATTGCAATACAGTCCCAGCGTTCCGGTCTGATCGGGAGTCGGATACAAACAAATCCAGTGCCCCGCAGTCAAAGTATGATAAGTGCCGCCGGATGCCACACAATCTTGAGCAATCTGAATTGCGGTTGTTAGCCTTGGGCTAGGCGGGGCGATCGCCGTGGTCATCAGTGCGCCCGTCAGCAGCACGCTTTGCAAAAAGTATGAGAGTTTGATCAGCATGGTGCTTCCTTTGATAAGGTATGATATGGCTTACTTAAGTTTGAGTTGAGTCGGGTATCTCCCCTGCTCTGCTTCTAAGCTATCGAAGCAGGCGATCCCATTCCGTTCCAAAAGCGCTCCCAGAGCGATCCGGTAGAGTTTCTAGCTGGCCCGCAGTTCTGCATCGAGCCACGCAGCAAACAGTTCATCCAGCAGGCGTTGCTGGGTCGCTTCGTCAAATCGGGCGGGAATCTTTTGCTCGATGCGAATGATCACCACACAATCTTCGAGCGATAGCGGCGCAACCAGGTCGCCCGGTGCGCGAGTCGCCAAGACATGGGCAAAGCTGGGATGATAAGCGCCGATTTCTACCGGGCCCACCAATCCGCCCTTTGCCGCCTCCGGACCTTGGGAATATTGCGCGGCCAGGTCTGCAAAGGTTTGCTCCCCCTCTAGCAGACGAAAATATAGCTCGTTGGCCAGGTCGGCATCCTGTGTCCGAAGCAATGAGTAAATTACTTGATCGAGCTGCGTTTTGCGCTGCAAAAAGTAATGGTCGAGCTTATGCTGCCACTGGGCTTGCTTAAACTTTTGCAGCTTCACCCAGCGGGCGATCGCCTCAGCAGTTGCTTCCTTAGCGCCTTCTGGAGGGTGGGGCAACTGCTGGCGGATGGAGGCGATGTCTTCCTCAGTGCAGTCCATAGGGGCGATCGCCCGGTCAATGATCATTTCTCGCTTGAGCTGAGGCAAAAGCTGATAGCGTTCCAGCAGAGGAATGATAGATTCTACAGCAATTTCTTGATCAAAAATTTGCAGAGTAGCGCTCATTATTTACAACCATTCTTATGTTTGATGTCCAATTCGACTAAATTGGGTAGCTAAATCGTTTTTTTGCGGAAGCCCCGTGTCACAGAGCTTCTACAAAAAACATAAGCTTTGTATCAGCTAAGGTCTTTAGCTTTGACAGACATCCAGCGCAAAACTACGCACCAAGCGTCGTCACATCAAGCTTGTAGCCAGTATGCTGACTGCCTGACAGAAGTAGGTGAAACCGAATAAACACAAGGGAATTAGCGAAGAGGGCAGAGAGTTATGAGAGGCTAGAGTTACCACACAACAGCCCAAAATCATGACACCCTCTACCCATTTGTATGGTCAACTATTCGACCAGTTGAGTCAACACAGTCGTGTCTGCGATTTGCGCCACTTGAAAACTCTGGCGTGGATGGTGAATGCCTTGCTCTACAGCGGAGAATTGAACCTAGCTGCATGGGAGCCGTATGTGTACAGTCGAGCCACGAAAGCGCAAAGTACTGAGCGGCGCTGGCAGCGATTTATGGACAATTGCCGCATTAGTGTGACGGCAATTTACGTCCCCTTGGTGCTGGCGGCCCTGAGTGGGTGGAAGCAACAGCGACTGTATTTAGCCTTAGATACGACGGTTTTGTGGGAACGCTTTTGCATGATTCACCTGTCGGTGGTCTGCTGTGGACGGGCGGTTCCCTTGTTGTGGCGAGTCCTCGAACATGGCAGTGCCACCGTTGCCTTTGAGGAGTACCAACCTGTCTTGCGCCGTGCTCGGTGGCTGTTGCGGCATCATCCTGCTGTGATGCTGTTAGCTGACCGAGGCTTTGCTAATCATGAATTGATGAAATGGTTACGGCAGAGCCGCTGGCATTACTGTTTACGATTACCCTGTGATGTCTTGATCCATACCACACGACGCTATCCTTTGATGGTCGGGACGCTCTATCCTCCCCTCGGAGAAGCCCGACTCTACGAGAATGTGAGCTTGTGGCTCGATGGCGAACATCGCTGTAACTTGGTGGTTGCAACGGTACAGGGAGCCAAAGACTCTTGGGCGGTTGTCACCGATGAACCCCCGACCTTGCAGACACTCTGGCAATATGCCTTGCGGTTCCGGGTAGAGGAATTATTTTTGGATAGCAAGTCTGGCGCTTTTGAATTAGAAGACTCGCGCTTGCGCTCTGCTGCTGCCCTCGAGCGCCTTTATCTAGTCGCTGCCATTGCCCTGCTGTTTGCCACGACCCAAGGCATGGCGGTGCAACTAGCAGGCTTGAGACAACAGGTAGACCCGCACTGGCGACGTGGCATTAGCTATCTCAAAATCGGACTCCGCTGGTTGCAAGGGGGGATTCATAAAGGAAGACCCTTCTTGCCTTGCGTTCCCTTGTTGCCCAACGATCCTCAAGCGTGTTTCGCCTCACTCAAGGCAAAGCGTGACTACGATGACCACATTTGGTTTCATCGAGTTCGTTCCATTGTTTGTAAACCTGCTGCTACCGTCGATTAGAAAAGATCTGTCAGGCAGTCAGGATTGTCTGTCTAAGATCCCAAATCGGGGAAATAGGCTGACGATTGTCTGCATAATACCCCTGTTTTGGGGAGTTAGGCA
>NZ_DVEA01000204.1:0-50844 GCF_015295965.1 Thermoleptolyngbya sp. M55_K2018_002 | reverse complement strand
TTACAGCTTGATGGACGATTGTACTGGATGCGATCGCCCCCGTCAATTGTCCTGCGCCAGCAGCAGCAACGCTCAGTATGGCGGCTCAGTTGGTACTGGGCGAGTGGTGCTGGGCGAGATGTGTGCCTCCAGACCGTGCAGCATAAAGATGAGCAGATGCTCCCAACTGTCGAAATACAGGCAGAATACTTGTAGCGGGTTGATGCCCGCAAATCATCCAAAAAGGTCTTAAGTCCCTCCACTGCCCAAATATTTTCCCCCTCCAATGGACGGACTGCACCACCGTCATCCCGTCGTGCTACTCTTTCAGAGTCCGCTGCATTTGCAGTGGTGCAGGAATTTGGTTAAACCTGGTATCGCGTCGGCTAGAACGCTTCAGACATGGCTATTCTGGACTCAAAGGGACGGTTGTTTGGCAAGGTCAATATCCTCGATTTGGGCGCGGCGCTGGTGATGCTGCTGGTGGCGGTGGCAGTTTTTCTAGTGCCAGGAACTTCGGGTTCCTCGGTGGCGCAGCTTGGCGTACAGACCAAGCCCGTGCAGGTGGATACCATTGTGCGTGGGCTAACGGTCAGCGATCCGGCGGCGCTGGTGCAATCCTTGCAAGAGAGCAAAAAGGTCAATGTGATCATCCGAAACCAGCCCTATGGCGAACTGGACGTGGTGGGCGTAAAGCAGCTTCCCCGCTCGGTGGCGGTTCCCCAGCCCGATGGCACGGTGATTTCGCTGCCCGATCCGCGCCCAGAGTTGGACTTTACCCTAGACATGATGATTACTCTGGCAGGAGATGCCCAAATGACGGACGATGGCCCAGTGCTGGGCAACAACAAGGTGAAAGTGGGCACGCCGCTGGAACTGGAGGGACAAACCTTCCGATTCAATGCGCCTGTGGTCGGTGTGCGAATTCAGGAATAAGCGTCCTCCATGTGGGACAGGTCGCCTGGCGGCTGCGCTAAGCTCAGAGTGACGTGCTGGCGGCCGTGGGCTGCTGGGGCTGGTGTCCAATTCTTCTAGGTGGCGCTGCGAAGGAAATTGCTGGAAGCCTAGCAAAAGCTCGACTGGCAATCCAAAATCGCAAATTCAATTGCAAATCTAATTGCAAATCCAAAATCGGAGAATTGAGATTGCGCCGAGATTGCGTTGCCTGATTCAGAACTTGTCCGAGGGAAAGCGTGTTCTTTAGCGTTGTTATTCCGACTTACAACCGCAAGCCGATTCTGGAAAAATGCCTGCGATCGCTCGAACAGCAGGTCATTCTGCCCAATAGCCCCATCGAAGGCTATGAAGTCGTCGTCGTAGACGACGGCTCGACGGATGAAACCGTCGGCTGGCTCCGGGCAAACGCCGCAGCATTGCCACACGTCCGCCTGTTTCTGCAAGATCACCGGGGGCCGGCTGCGGCTCGTAATCTGGGCGTGGAAAAAGCAACAGGCGACACGATTATCTTTATCGACAGCGATCTGGTGGTGACGGAGGTCTTCTTGCAGGCCCACGCGGCGGCGCTGCTGGAAGGCACAAAGCGGGTGGGGAGCGATCGCCTCTTTACCTACGGCCGCGTGATCAACACCTGCAATTTCGACGACCCAACCGCTGAACCGTTCAAGGTGACGGATTTTTCGGCGGCCTACTTTGCCACTGGAAACGTGGCGATCGCCCGTCACTGGCTAGAGCAAGCGGGGCTGTTTGACACGCGCTTTCAGCTCTACGGCTGGGAAGACCTGGAACTGGGCGTTCGCCTGAAAAACCTGGGTCTGACCCTCGTGAAATGTCCGGCGGCCGTCGGCTATCACTGGCATCCGCCCTTCGCCCTCAGCCAAATTCCCAACCTAATTGACAAAGAAATTCAGCGCGGCCGGATGGGCGTGTTGTTCTACCAAAAGCACCCCACCTGGGACGTGCGCCTGATGATCCAGATGACCTGGCTGCACCGCGTCCTGTGGGGCGTGCTGTCTCTCGGCGGCCGGCTCAACGAGCGCACCCTCGCGCCCCTGCTGCAATGGCTAATCGATCGGGGCAAACCGCAGCTTGCGCTCGAAATCGCCCGCGTCTTTCTCAACTGGTACAACGTCCAGGGCGTTTACGCCGCCTACGATGAGTTCCTCGCCTCCAAAGCCTGAAATCCAAAATCCCAAAATCCAAAATCCCAAAATCCCAAAATCCAAAATTGCTAGGGTCGTTCCGTGGCGATCGCCAACCGCACATTCGGAATCGCCCGCAGCCGATCCATCACCGCCACCACCTGACCGTGGGGCACAGCCTTGTCAGCATTAATCACCACCAGCGGCGAATTGCCCCCGTCCGTTCGCTGGCGCACCGCCGCATCCAGCGCGTCTAGCGTCATCGGCTGGCGATTGAGCGACAGGTTGCCGCTAGCGTCTATGGTGACAACGGTTTGCTCCTGGGGTTGGAGATCTGCCGTCGCCGCCCCTGGCAGGTTCACAGGCAACCCCTCGGAGCGCGTCAGAAACAGCGTAGATAGGACAAAGAAGGTGAGAATCGCAAAAATCACGTCGATCATCGGCACGATGTTGATCGACGGCGGCGGATCTGGCTCACTGGGTAGACGCATAGGGGGGACTCCGATATTCCTGACGGCGGCGGTGCAGCAGTTCCAACTGGCCGCCGTATTCCTGAATCAGCGCCACCTGCCGCTGATATAGGCCGCGAAACGTGTTGGCAAACAGCAGCGTGATAATCGCCACAATCAGCCCAGCGGCGGTGGAGATGAGCGCCTCGCTGATGCCCGCCGTCACCCCTGCGGTCTGCGTACCGCCGAGGTCGCCCAGCCGCAGCGAGCTAAAGGACTGGATCAACCCCAGAATCGTGCCCAACAGCCCCAGCAGCGGCGCAACGCTGATCACCGTGTCGAAAACCGTGTTGAACCGTCGTAGCAAGGGTAGCTCTGCCTGGGCCGCGCTCTCTAGCGCCAGCCGAAACTCGTCCGGCGTGGCCTGCTCTAGCTCCAGCGCCGCCAGGAAAATGCGGGCCATGGGCAGGTTGGCGTGCTGCTCTAGCTTTTGAAACGCGGCGCGGGGGCTGCGGCGATAGAGAGCCAGCGTGTCCTGGATGACGCGATCTTGCTGGCGGGTCAACTGCCACCAGAACACCAGTCGCTCTAGCACTAGCGCCATCGCCAAGATCGATAGCCCCAGCAGCGGCACCATCACCAGGCCGCCCGTGGCAAGTAGGTTAGGAATTGACATGAAACGGGGCAAAAAAGGCGACTTTACCGAGAGCCGGGAAAGTGATCTATTTGAGCATACCCGGTAAACACCAGTTTTTTGCCGTGGGTTTCCAGACGATTGATCCGCACCATCACGCCGTCCAGATCAAACCGATCTAGATCCACCATGCCGTCTAGCACCTCAGCAAAGGCGAGGCTGACGATTTTAGAGAGCGATCGCCCTTCGTCTGGCACGCCCTCTGGATCAAACTCTGCATTCTGAAAGCGGATCTGTCGGCGCTTTTCAACGGCGATCATAGACCGCAGGCTAATCGGCAGATCCTTTCGGTTTGGCAAATCCACCTTTGCCCCAATATGCACCTGGTTTTCGGGCATCAGGGTAATGTGGACATCCCGAAAAGATACGGGTTCGCCGCCCGATAGATTCGTCAGCGCCTCCATCTCGACATTCACCAAATGCTGGCGCACCAAATCAGCGCCAAAAGCCTTGTTAATCCCCTCTTCTGTGAGGATTACCTGCGCCACAGCCTGCGTAGGCTGCTTGAGGCGGAGTTGCCCGCTTAGCGCCGAGGCCGGGTCAATCGACACTGCATCCGTGGTAAACGACATTTCTTCGACGTGGAAATCGCGCCGAATCACCAGGTTACGGCCCTGCATCTTGAAGCTGTCGATGCTGCCCTGCAACAGCTTGCTGGAGGGAAAGCAGCGGATCTGCACGTCGATGGCTTCGCTGCTCGTGAACAGGTGGCGGATGGACTGGTTTGCAACCGCATTCAGCACCTGCTCACCCATGTCAGTATTGAGTGGGCGTGTGAAACCAGTAAAACCGCCAAACATAGGCTTTGTTGAAAGGGTATCCAGCAGTAGAGGAGTGGGAGGCATCCGCAGCGGATCGTTCAATTCTTGTAACGAATTTGTAACGAAACCACCTCACTTGTAACAAGTATTCACAAAAGTCGCAACTCAAAGCAGAATTGGGGAGATTGGAGAATCCGCAGGGGGTCATTAGCTGGGATTATCAGTCTGTATTGGGGGCGATCGCCCCATCCCCTACCAACTCTTGAGCAGCAGCGTGCAAACTTCTACGGTTGGACATAATCTAAATAGTAAGGGAATGATGGGTCAGCCTGGAGCGCAGCTCTGTCCCGGCTAGCTCTCTTTTGGTCGCTCTTGGCCGCTCTTGCAGAGGCGTGTTGCCTGAGTTCAAGCTGCATCGCTGCTGCGGAGCCAGTCTGGAGGGCGATCGCCAAATTCGCCGACTCGACCCTTGTGCGACCCTTTCCCTCGACGACTGCCCAACCACCAGAACCGGACGCTGAGTGTGCCCAAAATCGGGATTATCTACAACGACATCAAACCTGTGGCCTGCCGCATTGCGGAAGAACTGAACGAGAAAATTGCAGGCTATGGCTGGGAGGTATACCTGGCAACCGGAATGGGCGGCATCCTGGGATATTCCAAGCCGAACCGGCCCATGTGTCATACGCCGATCGCCAGTCTTGCCCCCACCGGGTTTGACGAAGACATGGCGCTGGCGGTGGTGCTGGGCGGAGATGGAACCGTGCTGGCGGCGTTTCGGCAGGTCGCCCCCCACGGCATTCCGCTGCTGGCCATCAACACGGGGCACATGGGCTTCTTGACCGAAACCTATTTGAACCAGCTTCCTCAGGCAATTGAGGCGATTTTGGCGCAGGATTACGATATCGAAGAGCGCCTGATGCTGACGGTTCAGTTGTTTCAAAAGGACGTGCTGGCCTGGGAGGCGCTCTGCCTGAACGAGATGGTGCTGCATCGGGAGCCGTTGACCAGCATGTGCCACTTCGAGGTGGAAGTGGGCCGCCATGCGCCCGTCGATATCGCCGCCGACGGCATTATTCTCTCTACCCCCACGGGGTCCACGGCCTACGCGCTGTCAGCAGGTGGCCCGGTGATCACGCCCGACGTAGCCGTGATGCAGTTGGTGCCGATCTGCCCGCACTCGCTGGCCTCTCGCGCCCTGGTTTTTTCTGCCACAGAACCCGTTACAATCTACGCAGCCAACCCCGATCGCCTGGTGATGGTCGTGGACGGCAACGCAGGCTGCTACGTCTGTCCCGAAGATCGGGTGCGCGTGCAGCGATCGCCCTATCCTGCCAAGTTTGTGCGGCTAAAGCCACCGGAATTTTTCCACGTCCTCCGCGAGAAGCTGGGCTGGGGCCTGCCCCACGTCGCCAAACCCACCTCCGTCGAACTGCCTTAACCCCCACGCTGAACCTCTTAGACCTTGTAGATCCCTCAAATGCAGGACACCCGCCTGACTCGCCTCCTCAACGGTACGCTGGGCCAGTTTGACCAATGGTTGCTCAACCCCTGGCGGCGGATTTCGCTGGTGGTGATGAGTTTGCTGCTGGGAAATTTTCTGGCGGGGGCCGTGGCCACCACAGCCGGGGCAACTTCGGAATGGGACATTTTGGTATCAGCCCTGATGGTGGCAATCACAGAGGCGATTAGCCGCTTTGTATACTGGCAGCGGCGATCGCAGCTTGTCAACGGCCGTCCGCGCCCGTCCATCGTGTCAGAAATGCTAAACGCCATGAAAATGGGGCTAACCTACGGACTGTTTTTGGAAGCCTTCAAGCTGGGAAGCTGAGGTGCAGCAAAAGTTCGGCAAGCGGTTCGGCAAGCGGTTCGGCAAGACGCATCGTGGCAACTTACAGCAACTTGTGGCAACTCAAAACGCTCCACTCCAGACCCTCCTGGCGAAACTCGCTGACGAACCGTTTTCTGGGCAGGGTTCCGATTCGTCCGCAGCCGTTTCGTTAGCAGTTTCGCTGCTGAGGGCAGATTGGCTGGCACGGGGCTGGCGACCTGAGCAGTTTGGGCTTGCCGAGGCCCAGCTAGACGACTGGATGATCGCCCAAGCCGAACACTTTCGACAGGCGTATCGGGCGATCGCCCCCCTGTGCCAGGATGAACTCGGCTGGGACGCAGTGCCCCTAGATCTGCTGTGGGGTCTGTGGTTGCCGCTGGCAGAATGGCTCAAGCAGCGCTGGCGATTGCTCTCTCGCCCTCTGATTCAGGGCATCCTGGGCGGCCAGGGCACGGGCAAATCGACCCTGGCGCGGCTGCTACGCGGCATTTTGGCGGCGGACGGGCTGCGGGTTGTTTGTTTATCGATTGATGACTTGTACAAAACCTGGGGCGATCGCCAGCAGTTGCAGCAGGCCGATCCGCGATTGCGCTGGCGCGGCCCCCCCGGCACTCACGATGTAAATCTGGGAATTCAGACGCTCCAAGCCCTGCGACAGGGCAAAAGTCCCGTGCTGCTGCCCCGGTTCGACAAATCGCTGCACCAGGGCCAGGGCGATCGCATTCCGCCAGAGCCAGTGTCCGGCGCAGACATTGTGCTATTTGAAGGCTGGTTTGTCGGGCTGCGCCCCATCGACTCAGCCGCCTTCGACGACGCGCCGCCGCCCATTCTCACCGCCGCCGACCGAGCCTTTGCCCGCGACTGCAATACTCGTTTGGCAGACTATCTGCCCCTGTGGAGCCTGCTGGATGGGCTGATCGTGCTGCGCCCCGATGATTATCGCCTCAGCCAGCAGTGGCGAAAGCAAGCCGAACACCGCATGACCGCCGCTGGCCGCCCCGGCATGAGCGATGCCGAAATCGACCAGTTTGTGGAATATTTCTGGCGATCGCTCCATCCCGCGCTGTTTTACCCGCCGCTGCTGCGGGATTCTGAGCAAGTGGATTGGGTGGTGGAGGTGCGCGCAGATCGGCAAGTGGATCGCGTTTGGAAGGGCAGAGGGAATGACAGGACAGCATGATCCTCGATTTTCACAGTTCCACCCTAAGGCGCTAACGCCCCAACACTCCCCAAATCCGGCTATCATAGCGATTGTCGTATGAGCTACAAAGCATGGGCAGACAGCGTTCTCTCCTGGCGTTGATTTTACTGTTGGCGATCGCCGCGGCGGTTTTGCTGACCCAGCGACCACTGAATTTGGGTCTGGATTTGCGGGGCGGGTCACAGTTGACGCTCCAGGTCAGCCCGACGGCAGAAGTCCCCGAAATCACACCAGAGAAGATGGAGAGCGTGCGGGCGGTGGTGGAGCGCCGGGTCAACGGGCTGGGCGTATCGGAGGCGCTGGTGCAGACCGTGGGCGACACGCAGCTTTTGGTTCAGCTTCCGGGCGTGAGCGATCCGGCCCAGGCAGAGCGAGTGTTGGGCGACACGGCCCAGCTCGATTTTCGCCAACAGCGCCAGGGCACAGAGGCCCAGCTTCGGGCAGAATATCAGGTGCTGCAAGGCTTGCTCGTGCAGCAGGCGAATCTAGAAATTAACAACGCAGACCCGGCAGAATTGGCCGAAAACCGAGCCGCCATCGAGCGCAGCAACCAGGCGATCGCCAGCTTGTTCGACAAAGTAGGGCTGACAGGCGACATGCTACGAAATGCCTACGCCCAGCCCATCAGCGGCAACGCCTGGGAAGTGGGGCTGGAATTTAACGAGGAGGGCGGCCAGAAATTTGCTGAAATGACCAAAGCCGTAGCGGGCACAGGCCGCAGCCTGGGCATTTTCCTAGATGACGATTTGCTCAGCGCTCCCACCGTAGACGTGAAATATGCCGAAACGGGCATCGTCGGCGGCCGTGCCAGCATCAGCGGCGGCTTTGACGCACAGCGGGCCGGGGAACTGGCGCTGCAACTGCGGAGTGGGGCGCTGCCTGTGCCGGTGGAAATTGTCGAAAACCGCACCGTCGGCGCAACCCTGGGCCGCGACAGCATTCAGCGGAGTATCTATGCGGCGATCGCCGGCCTCATTCTCGTCCTCATCTTCATGGTGGTGTATTACCGCCTGCCGGGTCTGCTAGCTGATATTGCTTTGGTCGTCTACGCGCTGCTGACCCTGGCGTTGTTCAACCTGCTCAACGTCACGCTCACGCTGCCGGGGATTGCCGGGTTTATCCTCAGCATCGGCATGGCGGTGGATGCCAACGTGCTGATCTTCGAGCGCACCCGCGAAGAATTGCGGTCTGGCAAAACCCTCTACCGCTCCGTAGAATCTGGCTTCTATCGCGCTTTTTCCAGCATTTTGGACAGCAACGTCACCACGCTGATTGCCTGTGCTGCCCTGTTCTGGCTGGGGGTGGGCCTGGTCAAAGGCTTCGCCCTAACGCTGGCAATTGGCGTGGTCGTCAGCATGTTTACCGCGCTGACCTGTACCCGCACGCTGCTGCTCACTGCGCTGTCGGTTCCCAGCCTGCGGAAGCCCAGCTACTTTAGCCCCGGCGTTTCCAATTCCCCCTCGGCTCGTCCCTCTTCGACCTGAGAAGGTTTGAACATCTCTCGAAACAAGGCTCCGCTCTGCCGTTCATTTCTGCCGCACGTCTGGCAAAGGCAACTCCATGAAACTGCACGTCATCAAACAGCGCAACCTCTGGTGGGCGATCTCCGCCGCCTTCATCCTCAGTGGACTGGCAGCGATGTTGATCTCCTGGCAAAACTTTGGTGCGCCGCTGCGGCCTAGCCTCGACTTTGTGGGCGGCTCCCGGCTCCAGCTAGAGCTGGCCTGCGCCCGCGAGAAAACCTGTGAGCAGCCCATCGATCCAGCAACGGTGCGGTCTGTTCTGGCAGAACAGGGACTAGCAAACAGCAGCATCCAGGTATTAGGAACCGAGCAAGATGCCCTGCTGATTCGCACTTCGACGCTGAATGTGGAACAGCGAACCGAACTCCTGCAAGCCCTGGAGGCTAAGCTGGGCAAATTTGACCCTGCTGCAACCCAGATTGACACCGTAGGACCCACGCTCGGTCGGCAGATTTTCACATCGGGGCTGCTGGCGCTGCTGGCGGCCTTTGCGGGCATTATGGTCTACCTCAGCCTGCGGTTCCAGTTTGACTATGCTCTGTTTGCGATTGTGGCACTGCTGCACGATGTGCTGGTGACGCTGGGGCTGTTTTCGATTCTGGGGCTGGTGGCAGGGCTGGAGGTGGATAGCCTGTTTATTGTGGCGCTGCTGACGATTGTGGGCTTTTCGGTGAATGATACGGTGGTAATTTACGATCGCATCCGGGAGCGCATCAAGGAAAGCCCGGGTCGCCACATCAACGACATCGTGGACGAAGCGGTAAACCAAACCCTGACCCGCTCCATCAACACGACATTGACCACAATCTTAAGCCTGGTGGCGATCTTCCTGTTTGGTGGAGAAACGCTGAAATACTTTGCCCTGGCGCTGATTGTGGGATTCGTAGCAGGTGCTTATTCCAGTATTTTTATCGCCAGCACGCTGCTGGCCTTTTGGCGAGAGCGGACGGGACGGGCGATCGCCCAGCCAGAACCCGTTGCCGACGGCCCGCTAGACATTACTCCCAGCCCAGAAGATGCCTGACCACCCAGTCCCTCTAGACAGCGCCGACGCAGTTTTACGACGCAGTTTTACTTAGATATGGCTTTGAAATGGCTTTTTTAGAAATGGCTTTTTGGAAATGGCTTTTTTGATGTAGCTTCTCAGACGTGGCTTCTCAGACGTGGCTTCTATGTGGCCCAAACCGATTTGGAAAAAACCTGCGGCCCAGCCAGACCCCTTTCCCACGGATTCAGACTTTCAGGCTGAAGTGGAGCGGCTGCATCAGCACTGGATGAACATGCGCTGGCGGTGGCTGAGGCTGTTGTGGCTAGCGGTCGTGCCGCTCTCCCTGTGGCACCTGCGCGATGAAATTGCGCTCTGGCGACAATATTTTACCTGGACTGCCGTGCGCTACGGGCTGATCTACCATCCCTTGGCCGCCACAGGGCTGATTCTCTGCGCTAGCCTCACGGTTTCAACCCTGCTGTGGCAAAGCTGTACGCTCCTGTTTGGCATTCCCACCGACTACCGCCGTCGTCTGAGTGAGTGCGTTCTAGAAATTCGCCAGCGGGGACCAAGGCATCCCCTGTGGCGTAGGGTGTGTCAGTCGTTTCAAGCCGGGCCCTCAGCAACCAAGCCACTAGCGCAACACCCCCCACACGATCAGCCACACCCCCAGCGCCGCAAACGCGCTCCCTAAAACCATATCCTGCCAAAAGGTTCGGCTGCGCCGCCCCGATGTCTGCACTTCATTCCACGCTTGCAGCAGCAGCAGCCCGCCCACAAATACCAGCACAATGCCCGTGGCTCGCATGGTTGCTTTGGAAATCGGATCATTGGATATCAGCAGTCTCATGCTTCAACACTCCAAAGCTCCAACGGCTCTGGCCCTCCAACCCTCCAACATGCCCCAACCGTGACTCAACGGCGATCGCTCTCCTATCTTCTGGCAGTGCTGCTAGGCATTGTACTCGCAGTGCTGCTGTTCACGCCGCTGCGATTTGCGGCCCTCAGTTGGGTGGGCATTCCGGTTTCGATTCGCTCGGTGCAGCGGATGCCGTTTGTGTTTAGCGTGCCCGTCCGAGTGTCGGGCGTGGTGGGCGATCGCGCTCCGCTTGTAGATGCGCTGCTGTATGAACTGCAAGACAACACAGGCAGCATCTGGGTTCTCTCGCCAGACTCAACGGTGCAATCCGGAGAGCGGCGAACCGTGCAGGGCCGACTGATGTTTGAGAGCATTGTGATCGACGGAGACGAACAGGGTGAGGTTTATTTACTCAGTAGTGAATAAACGATTAAGCGCCGCAGAAGAATCATAATCTCAGGAGAGCCGTTATAAGAAGAAATAAGAAGAAGCGAGAGAGCATTGTGCCCTCCCGCTTAAGTTGTATAGACGCGATTTATAGACGCGATGTGCAACTTTCAATCTGCCCTCATCCCCCAACCCCTTCTCTCAGGTGGGGAGAAGGGGAGCAAGAGAGGCTCAAAGTCCCTCTGCCGCTCTAGGAGAGGGCTTAATAAGCGCCGCTCTTGCCAATCACCACCTGAACCGTCTTCAGCAGAATCTTTAAGTCAAGCCAGAGCGACCAGTTGGTGATGTAGATCAGATCAAGCTGCACGGCCTTCTCGAAATCGGTAATATCCGAACGCCCCGAAACCTGCCACAGTCCCGTAATGCCAGGCAGCACCTCTTGCCGAATGAAGTGGCGCTCTTGAAAGCGCTCAACATCTCGCACAGGCAGAGGGCGCGGCCCCACGAAGCTCATCTCACCCACCAGCACATTGAACAGTTGCGGTAGCTCATCCAGGCTGTAGCGACGCAGGAACTTGCCGATTCGCGTAATCCGGGGGTCGTCCTTCATCTTGAACAGCACGCCGTCCTTCATCTCGTTCTGCGCCTCTAGCACGGCCTGAAGCTGAGCCGCATTCTGTACCATTGTGCGGAACTTCCAGACCTTGAACTTATTGCCATGTAGACCAACGCGGGTTTGCCGGAAGAAGATGGGCCCCGGAGAATCCATCCGAATCAGCAGGGCGATCGCAACGTATAGCGGAGAAAACACCAGAATGGCGATCGCCGCGCCCCAGAAATCAAAGAACCGCTTGACCCAAAAATCACTGCCGACCAGAACTGGCGCTTCCAGTGTCAGCGTCGGCAACTCACCCATCATCCGAAACTGCGACTTGGGAAACGAAGAGGCAATTTCACCCGGCAAGATACGAAGCGTAATGCCCGCCGTTTGAAAATGCCAGCAAAGGTGGAGTCGGTTTTGAATCGAAGTCCAAGAAACAAACAGCTCCGCGATGCCAAGTTCTCGGACTCGTCGGATCGTTTCATCTCGATTGCGTCGGTCGAGGGCGCGGGCACTTGCCACCCCCATCAGTCGATAACGATTTTCTTTTTCTATCAATTGAATATTTCGCTGCTGCTCATCATCATCACAGATTAAAAATACCGGATAGCAGGCTGCACCACGCTTACGAACGATCTCAGTGCCCCGGTCAATCAAGAACCGACCACTGCATACAAATGCCACACTCAGAAACCAGGAAATTAGAAACGTCGAGCGCGAGACATACCGATCTGGCTCGTAGAGGAAGGCAATCAGCAGCAGCAATCCTTCCGCCAGCGAAAGCGCTTTGACAACTCCCAGATAGTCTCGACGGGGCAGCCCCGAACCGTATAGCCCTCGCGAAATCATGACTCCCAGCTTGACCGCCAGAATGAGCGGTAAGAAGGAGTAGCGGCCTAAACTGCTCCAAGGGGAGTCCAACTCGGTTCCTAGAGAAACCGCCAGCCCCCAAGCCAGTAAAATCGCAGCGCCATCCGACACGAGCAAACTGAGCATCCGCACCCAGCCAATTGCCACACCTCTGCGGAGTTGAGTAAAGGCGGGCGATCGCAAGTCGGATAGGGTTCTAGATGCCGAACCGAGCGAGAGGGATTTTATGGAAACCATCTCTTTTGAATCTCCAGCTAACACTCAAACGTAACCGAAACACATGCACCCAAGACCAGATGATCAGTCATGCACCTAAAACCGGGGGTTGAAACCAAGGTTGATCAGGCGACAAGCTTGAACTCTGATGCAAGAGAAACTCTGCCGACGAACCAACAACCGAATCAGCGGAACAGAACTAAACTCCAGTCAAAATACGTTTCACCCCCCCTTCAACGCCCCCTAAAGCGGCTTATTGCCTGAAATGAGCTAGACACTTAATTGCCCTCAAAGAGACTGACAAACCAGAAACACCTCAGAAATCACCTGCGCCTGCGTCAGTGAAACCACTCACCTCAACATCAGGCAGTAAATAAATTTACTTCTTAAAGTTTTCAAGATCCCACTGCGTATACGTACAACTTAAACCGTGTAACTACGGACAGAAAGGGGCATCCGGTCAGTCCACTAAATCTTTATCATTCCTGACCCGTGTATGAATTTACTTTGTAGAGCGTAGATTAGCTGAATCGCCAAAGGGTCTGATACTTTTACCCCCAGGTCTTTACGGAAAATTCACGGTGCTTTCATGGAGGCATCATGAAGTGCTTCTATACACTCAGGCTGGCTATGTATACGTATCCGCTTTCCAAAGACGTGAAATCAAAGAATCAAAATGAAATCTAATGTGGAAGCTTTGTGCTTGATGTATTAAATTGACCCTCTCATGCCCCAAGCGGCATTAGCCCTCCCCAAGGGCGCTATGAATGGAATCGCCAAAAGCCCCACAGATGCTTGACTGACCATTCAAAATCGCAGAACCCGAATCGACACGACCCCGTATTGTGTTTTCAGGAGCTTGGTGGGGTTAGGGCTGGTGGCTTCAGGGGCGTAAGTTTTGCTAAAACCCAAAACGGGAGCCAAGCGAAACTGCTGGACTCCCGTTTTTCCTGTTAAGAGCGATCAGAGCGATCAGTTAAGAGCGGTTAGTCACGTTTAAGTCGCTGCGTAAGCCGCTGCATGAGCCGCTGTAACTGATTGATGTAGCTGACTTAAACGAGTGGCATGAACCAACGCGCCCTGCGGTCTAGGTTCCTTTATGAACCGAAGCAGAAGTCGAAGGCGTGTAGGCTTTGGTGCCATTTTGAGCCGCTTTGCCATTGCCATTTTCGGCAGGGTGGTGGCCATTGGTGCGGCGCGGCTGAATCACGCCATAGCCGCCGTGATTGCGCTCGTAAATCACGTTGATTTCGCCCGTCTCGGCGTTAAGAAACATATAAAAATCGTGATCTACCAGTTCAAGCTGTTCTAGCGCCTGCTCGATGGTCATCGGCGGCATGGCAAAATACTTGCTTCGCACCACCTCCGAGGGCAGTTCGGGTTCGCGGTTGGCGAGCAAGTCGGCATCAACGGGTTGATAGGGCAACACCTCCGCCGTGCGGATGGGTGTGTGTGTTTTCCGCTTTTCTTTGAACTTGCGGAGCTGGCGGCTAATCTTGTCCGCCACGAGGTCGATGCTGGCGTAGAGGTTTTCGCTGCTTTCTTCTGCGCGGACAACAGCGCCGTTTGCGTAGATCGTCACCTCAGCCGTTTGTCGAGGGTTAATCCGGGGGTTGCGAGCCACCGACAAACATACATCCACTTCGGTCGTCAGGTTTTGGAAATGACTCACTGCCTTTTCAACTTTCTGACGAACGTATTCATGGAGTGCATCGGTGATCTCAATGTTTTTGCCCTGGATGACAAGCTTCATAGAGCTTCCTCCCCTTAATGGTGGGTATTCAATTACCCTGTTGTAGTGGGTATATTTTCACCCTAGCACCTTGTATTCTAGACGACGGATTCGTTACATATTGCTTTGCAAGCTGTGATGATTCTTGATTTGTTGGCGGGTGCAGACGGTCGCTTTTGGGCGGGATGAGTCCTTTGGTAGAGCAACGGGTAAATCAATCATCCAGCCGGATTTGCTGGTTTTGGGAAGCGGGACTTGTGCCTTACAAAACAGCCTGGGAATGGCAGCGATCGCACTTAAATCGCCTGATCCAGCAGCCTGATTCTCCAGACCTGCTGATCTTGCTGGAGCATCCACCCGTCTACACGCTGGGGCAGGGGGCAACGCTGGACTTTGTGAAGTTTGATCTTGAGCGGACGGATGCAGAGATTCACCGGGTCGAGCGCGGCGGCGAGGTGACGTATCACGGGCCGGGGCAACTGGTGGGCTACCCGATTCTGAACCTGCGGCGCTATCGGCAGGATTTGCACTGGTATTTGCGGCAGTTGGAGGAGGTGATGATCCGGGCGATCGCCCTGTTTGGGCTGGTGGGCGGCCGGATCGACGGGCTGACGGGCGTATGGGTGGGCGGGCGCAAGGTCGGTGCAATTGGCGTGAAGGTGAGCCGGTGGGTGACGATGCACGGCTTTTCGCTAAATGTTTGCCCGGAGATGGGCGGCTTTGGGGCGATCGTGCCCTGCGGCATCGGCGATCGCCCGGTGGGTTGCCTAGCCGACTGGATTCCAGAGATTACCGTGGCGGAGGTGCAAGGGGCGATCGCCCAGTCGTTTGCCGAGGTCTTTGAAGTGACGCTCCAGCCCTATTGCATAACCGTGAACGATCTGTAAATAAATTGGCAACTTTCCGGATTTTTTCGTATCTTCAAGAAACGGGGTGTTTCTCAAATTTCCGCAGCGTTGCTGAAGCCAAAATCTGGTTTAAGTGATAGCAGTTTTCGCTATCTCGCCGGATTCAAGAATCTGTTGATTCTGGTTGCTTCTAATCCTCAGGATCTGCTGAGTCCCAGTTCAATTAATTCACCTGGGCGATCGCCCTGTGCCAGTCTTCAGTCTGCAAACCCAATACTTCTGAAGTGCCCGCAGGCTCACATTGCCTGAGTTTCAGGACATTATGCAGGCATTTCACAGGCATTTCAGCATAAGGTCGGTTGGCCCAGGTTCGGAATCCCGACAGACTAAGTTAAACGCTGTTCCCAGTCGCGCTGTCCCTGCTGAAACGCTGTTCTCAGCTGCATAACCTGCTTGTGGGTTCCGGTTGTATAGCCCGGTCGAACAGAGCGCGATCGCGCTAGCTCATTGCACCCCAACTTCACCACCCGCCAAGCATACACAGACGCACACGCGCGCTAGTTCAGCCTGCGCTTCTTCGCCATCTCTCCTGTTCCACTCCTCCTCCCTCCTCCTCCCACACACCCTCCATGTTCCTCACCTCTCCTCACGACAACGCCGACCCGTCTCTAGCAGAACTGTTGGAGTTTAGTGCGCGTGCCCTCACCCGCAAGCGCGTGGCTCGTCGGCAGGCTGTGGGCACAACATCCGCCCTGCGGCTGCCCGATGGAGACGTGGCGCTGGCGAGGGTAGAGCCAGGAAGCAGGCTTGCACCCCTGCCTGAATTGCCGATCGTCCCGCCTGTTGAAACGCCAACGCTGGCTCCTCTGCGCGATCGCGACCTGAAGGCGCTAGAGGACTGGTTTTCGGTGAAAAATCTGGATGAAATCGAAGCGGACGTGCTGGCAAATCTGGCGCTGCTGTTGCCTGCCCCCTGCTGGGAAGATGACCCCTTCGGTGCAGATGCCACTGATGCCCTCGATTTTCTGGCAGAGTACCTGTAGCTCATCAGCCGCTTGAGGCATTATCTTGCTCCCCCGCATCGTAATTCCAAGTCCGTAGACAGGCTAAAGCACTCGATGCGTTTGCTACTTCACTCCCTCAGGTTCGGTAAGATGCCTATCCCACAACTGATTCATCCTTGAATTCAGCAACGCCCAAAATTTTGCTTGCGCCGATCAGGGGTATCCACCACAGTCATCCATCAAGCTGCAATTTGATTCCGATCGGTGCGGCTTACCTTTCTCCCCGAAAAATTTTGCCGGTTCGTCGTTTACGGCATTGGACGGCATTGGACGGCATTGGTAGGTGTTGTCCGCATCTACCGGCACCGTAGGTGACTAAACGACCAAAACTTCGGGGGAAACAAGCTGCTCGCACGACAGCTACGACGCAGTGTTATACACCGAGTCATACACCGAATACATTGAGAGCGGGCGATCGCCACCTTCTTTTTTTTGTTTAACGGCTGCTTGATCCGGGACGCAACCGCCTTTGGGTGAGGCGCGAGAGACGGTAGCCAGTGATACAGAGCCTCCGGGGCGATCGCAGGCTCAATGGTATAGAGAATTGCTAATGATATAGATAATTGATATAGAAAGAAGAGAAGCAGCCTGTTCAGGTCGTAACCCCCTTTTTTGGAGCGATTGCGAAACGTCGGTGTCCGAATCGTCTGCCAATTTTGTCGATGCAACGCGCCTGCTGATGGGCTTGCAGCAGGTCAGTTCGCTGGTGCAGCAGTTTGGGGACTGTCGAGAGCCAGAAGAAATGGTGCGCCGGGCCACAGACGGACTGGTAGATGCGTTTGACTGTGCGTTTGCCCGCATCTGGCTGATGGAACCGGACGGGCAGTTTTTGCGGCTGGTGGCTTCGTCGGGGTTATATACCCGGCTGGATGGTTCCTTCGCGCGAGTGCCGCTGGGGGCGTTTAAGGTGGGTAAAATCGCTCAAAATCGCATTCCGTTTTTGAGCAATAATCTCGCCAATGAAGCCTGGGTTAAGGATCGCGACTGGGCGATCGCCAACCAGATTACGGGCTTTGCAGGCTATCCGCTGGCGATTGGCGATCGCGTGATTGGCGTGCTGGCGGTCTTCAGCCATCGCCCACTGTCGCCAGAGTTTTTGGAGGTGCTGCAAAGCCTCTGCACCACGCTGGCCGTGATGATCAATGCGGGGCAGCGGCAGCGGCAGGAAGAAAGGGCGATCGCCGCTCTGCGTTCTGGCTCTCCCACGCCGCTGCTCTCGGAACAAATTGCCCAATGGCTGCCGCCGACGCGCCTCAGCTTGGTGGGAACAGAGCGGGTGCTGTCTCCGGCGATCGCCTGTCTGTTTTTGCGGCTGGCGGAGGTGCTGCACGGGCTGTCTTGCACCTACTGCCGCCTCAGCTACGAGCCGCACCAGGTCATTCTAGAAGCGATGATTGCGCCGCCCAGCTTTGCAGCCCATCGCCTGCAAGACTGGAGTGAAGAAGCGTTTGGCGAGTTTCCGCTGGCGGCGGCCTGTTTGCGGGGCACGCTGCAACTCTTGCCCAACCCATCGCAGAACGTGCTGCAAGTGGTGTTGCAACTGCCCGACGCAGGGGCAGCAGCAGGGCCCGCCGTGCGCATCGTTTGTACCCGTGCTATTGTGCAGCTTGCCCTGACGCAACTGGCTGTCCTGGCTGGACTCTCCGTCGTTCCATCTACAAGTCTGGCAGATGGCGCAGATCTGCCGCTCCTCACCGACGACCTAGCCGCCGCAGCCCAAGCCCGTTGGGTGCTGTGGCTGCAAACCCAGGCTCAGCCGTTGCCCACGCTGCCAGCCGCCGTTTTGGGACGGATTGACCTAGACATTACCCCAATGCAGTTGCGTCAGGCTGTTGAAACCGTGCTGCAAGACCGGCCCTGGCCGCCGACGCTGGCCGAAGAACTGAAGGGGCTATCGGAGCGAGAGCGCGAAATTTTGGGGCTGCTGGTGCAGGGATTGCGCGATCGCGACATTGCCGATCGGCTGATCCTCAGCGAAAGCACGATCAAGTTTCACCTCAACAACGTCCTGTCCAAGCTTCAGGTGCAGACTCGCTATCAGGCGATTTATCAGGCCACGCGCAATGGCTGGATTTAAAACCTTTGCGGAAGAGTGCAGCGATCTTCGCGCCAGCAACTCTACTGAAGCAAGACTGCCATTCGGCATAGAAAATTCTCGAAGATGAACATTCGATAAGTTTAATAAAACGAAGTATGGCTAATCGCAATGTTGCTGAGCCACAGTATCATCCAAATACGTAACGATAAAACAGGTATTAATTGGCCCTGCATTCAGTCCATGCAGGGAATCGGCTCCATCCATTGATTTTGCGTGGATGCAGCCCCGTCAAATCCTTCCATTACAAATAAGCCTGAGTCGTTTTACGTCAGGCGAATAGGTCAATATCTTTTAATTCTTAAGGATTTCATTTTGCTAAGAGCGAAATGAAGATTTGCGTAGATTTGTCGGGTATTCTGGAACACTAGAAGCAAAAAAACTATTTCTTAATAAATTCCTGTTGCCCTCGCTGCTAAACGCTCCACAGTTCATGTTTATGCATCTTTTCAAAAATCGCGCTTCGGATCAGCAAGCGGCAACGCAGGCTTGCTGTGACTCAGTATTCCGCGAGGTTTTTCAGGCAACTCCGGCGGCAAGTCTGCTGCTGTCTTTTCCCGAAGGGCGGATTCTAGAAATCAACGAGGCGTTTTGTGAGCTGGTGGGATGGAGCGCCAGCGAGATGGCGGGGCGGCCGATTGCTGAGACGGGCATCTGGGCAGAGGAGGGCAGCTACGCACGGCTTGTTCAGCAGATTCAGACAGAGGAGACGGTGAGCGCGATCGCCGATGTTTTTTGCACCCGCACTGGCAGTCGCCGGCCGGTGCTGCTGTCGGCCCGCGCTGTGTCGTTTGGCGACGAGCCGAGCCTCTGGATTACGGCGATCGCCCAGCCCACTGAACCTGTCGAATCTTCTCAGCCCGCACCTCCGCAACTTGCCAGCCAGATTCTCGATCAGGCGGCGGCATCAATCGGGCAGATTCGCCTGTATCCCGATCGCCATTGGCAGTATGACTATTGCTCCGCAGGCTGCGAACGGGTGTTTGGCTTCACAAATGCAGAATTGATTGGCGGTGCATGGCTGGAGCGGGTGCTGCCGGAAGATCGAGAAACGGTGCTTTCTCAAGAAGTAGACGCGATTTTGGCTGGGCGATCGCACCGCATGGAGTACCGCTTTTTGCACAAAGATGGCAGTTTACGCTGGATGGCAAGCCACCTGTCGCCCCGCTGGGATGCCGCAGAAAACTGCTGGCGGGTAACGTTTGTGGATACAGACATTACCGAGCAAAAGCGCCTAGAAGCGGAACTGCGAAACACCGCAACAGCTTTGCGCCAGAGTGAAGAAAGATTTCACCAAATTGCCAACAGCATCAAGCAGTTTATTCTAATCCGCGATGCCCAGTCGGGGCAGTGTTTGTATGCCAGTCCGGGCTATGAAGCGATCTGGGGCCGCAGTTGCGAAAGCCTGTATCAAGACCGCGACTCTTGGATGGAGGCGGTGCATCCAGAGGATCGTCTAGAGGTAGAAGAAGTCGTAGAGCGCCAGTTTCAGGGCGATCGCATCCATCACGAATACCGAATCTTCCGACCCGACGGCACGCTCCGCTGGGTGCAGGCCGAAGTTTTTCCCGTCCTAGACGAAACGGGCGCATTTACTCGCTGTGCAGGCATTATCGAAGACATTACCGAGCGCAAACAGCTAGAAGCCGAGCGGCGGGCCGCTGAGGAATCGCTGCGCCAGAGCGAAGAGAGATTCCAGCAAATCGCCAACCATGTCAACCAGCTTTTTCTGGTGTGCGATGCCAAAACGGGTGAATACCTTTACGTTAGCCCGGCCTACGAGCGAATCTGGGGCCGCAGTTGCGAAAGCTTGTACCGCAATCCCCAGTCTTGGCTAGAGGCAGTGCATCCGGGCGATCGCCCCACGGTTCTTGCGTCTATTGCCAACCAACATCAGGGTGAAGCCGCGCATCGGGAATATCGCATCGTTCGCCCCGATGGAAGCATTCGCTGGGTGCGGGCAGATGTCTTCCCTGTTCGGGATGAGGCAGGCAGCATCATTCGCTTCGTGGGCTTTGCAGAAGATTTCACCGAGCGCAAACGGGCCGAACTGGCCCGCGACCTGGCCGAAGCCGCCCTGCGAGACTCAGAGAAGCGCTATGCGTCCTTTTTCCGCTGTAGCCCAGCGGCGATCGTCGTCTCCTGCCTGCCGACGGGGCAGTATATCGAGGTCAATCCCGCCTTCGAGCAATACACAGGCTATACCCGTGATGAAGTCATCGGACGCACTGCCGCCGAACTTGACCTGTGGGTAAATCTGCCCCAACGAGAACAACTGCTGCAACAGGTGCAAACCCAGGGCGGCGCGGCGGACATTGAGTTTCAACTGCGCCGCAAAGATGGCGAGATTCGCACGGTCTTGATGACAGCGGAGCGCTATGAAATCGACGGCTACGAGTATCTGATGACGGTTGGTGTGGATATTACTGACCGCAAGCAAGCCGAAGCCGCGCTGCAAGCCAGCGAGCAACACCGACGACAGGCGCTAGAGCTAAGCCAGACGGGCAGTTGGGCATTTGACGTGGCCACGGGCGAGGCAGTCTGGAGCGAGAGCCACTTCCGCCTGATGGGGCTGCGGCCGGGAGAGTATCCCAGCAACTACTATACCTGGCGCGATCGCGTCCATCCAGAAGACCTGGAGTGGGTAGAGCAGGCATTCCAGCAGGCGCTCGAACAGCACACGCTGCTAGAAGTCGAGTATCGCGTGGTGCATCCCGACGGCACCGAGCACTGGGTGCTGACCAAGGGCCAGGGGATTTATGACGAGAGCGGACAGCCCCTCCGCATGACGGGCGTAATGATAGACATCAGCGATCGCAAATATGCCGAAGCCGCCCGCCAGCAGACCGAACGCGCCCTAGAAGCGAGCGAAGCCCGCTATCGAAAGCTGGTAGACAATGTGCCCAATACCGTGGTGTGCCTGCTGGATCGCAACCTAAGGATTACCTTTGCCAGCGGGCAAGTACTCCAAGACATTGGGTTTACAGCAGATTTTTGGGTTGACAAGCATGTCTTTGAGGCGGCACCCCGCGAAACCTATCCTCAGCTAGCACTGCTGCTCCAACGGACGCTAGCGGGCGATTCTGGTCAAATCGAGATGGCCTATGCGGAGCAAGAGTGGCTGGTAAGCGCTGCACCGCTCTTTGACATCTATGATCAGGTCGAAGAGATCCTCGTCGTTAGCCACAATATTTCCGAACTCAAAGCCCTGGAAAGCGAACTCGAACGCCAGCGCGATTTTCAGGAGCTATTGTTTAATGAATCTAACGACGCGCTGTTTCTGGTCGATCTGGAAACCCTGCACACGGTCGATTGCAACCAGCGGGCGGTTGAACTGTTTGAGGCGGACTGCAAAGCAGACCTAATCGGGTTTACAGGAAATCTCCTGCAAAAGCGGCCCTTTACGCCAGAAGAGGTGGAGGCGATCGCCCAGCAAATTGCTCATCAAGGCTCCTGGAACATGGAGGTGGAGTATGTCACGCGCAAAGGGCGAGAGTTTTGGGGCGACCTGTCGGCCAAGTTCATTACCTTTGACGACCAGCAGTTTAACCTGGTGCGGGTAGTCGATATCAGCGATCGCAAAGCGGCAGAACTTGCCCTCCAGCAGAAGGTGCAGCGGGAACATGCACTTAACCGGGTGATTCAGGCAATTCGCCAATCGCTAGACCTGGATGTGATCTTTAGCACTGCAACCCAGGAAATTACACAACTGCTGGGCGCAGATCAGACCAACGTTATACAGCTTTTCTCCGAGCGCGGCTATTGGCAGATTGTAGCGAGCTACCGCGCCCACCCCGATTTGCCGGATGTGAAGGGGCTGCAAATTCCGGATGCCGACAATCCCATCGCGGCCCGGCTTCGGCACATGGAAATTATCAAAATTGATGATGCCAGCCTGCTTGAAGATGACGTAAATCGCCAACTTGCAGAGCTTTTTCCAGGCTCTTGGCTGATTGCCCCAATGGCAATAGACGGCCGGGTTTGGGGCTGCCTCGCCGTAACCAAGAATCCAAAGACTATTTGGACTGAGGAGCAATGTAGCTTAATTCAGGCGCTGGTGGATCAACTGGCGATCGCCATTCAGCAGTCCGCCCTCTACCAGCGGTTGCAAGAATCAGAGGCCAGCCTGAAGGACGTGCTAAACAATGCGATCGCCGCCGTGTGCAGCTTCCGCGTCTTTGGCAATCACGACTGGGTGTATGACTACTATTCCGCAGGGAGCCGAGCCGTCTATGGCTATGAACCCGAAGAACTCATGGCCGACAAGCATCTGTGGATGTCGCGAGTCCACCCTGATGACCTAAAAACCGTCATCCTGCCGCTCTACGACGTGATTTTTCAGGAGGGCACCTGCACCTACGAATATCGGTTCTACTGCAAAGACGGATCGCTGCGCTGGCACCTGGCCACGCTCACGGCCCGCCGAGATGCGATCGCCGACAGTTGGATTGCGACCGTGATTACTGTCGATATTACTGGGCGCAAACAGGCCGAAGAAGAATTGGTCGCCAGCCAGAAGCTATATAAATCTCTGACCGATGTACTGCCGCTGTATCTCTATCGCAAAGATCGGCACGATCGCATTACGTTCGCCAACCCCGCCTATCTTAATTTCTTGGGCATGACCCTTGAGGAGTGCCTGGGCAAAACCACCCCTGATATCTTGCCGCCAGATTTGGTCGCGCAGTGCCTCACGGCAGATGCACGAGTCCTGCAAACCGGAGAACCTGTCAGCCGTGTTGAAATGTCGGAAGCCACGGGCGATCGCCAATACTTCCAAAGCATGAAAAGCCCGGTGTTTGACGCTGACGGGCAAATCGTAGAAATTCAAGGACTCTGCTGGGAGATCACCGACCGCATCAAAACTGAGAAATCTCTGGAAATGCACAGCCTGATCGTGCAGAACATGGCCGAAGGCGTGTGCCTGGTGCGGGCGAGCGACGGCATCATCGTCTACGCCAACCCCAAATTCGAGGCCATGTTTGGCTACGAAAGTGGCGGACTCAACGGCAAACACGCCTCCGCCGTGAACTACGAAGACGACACACTGGATGCCCAGGAAGTCCATCGCAACATCACCTATCACCTTGATACCTACGGCGAATATACCTACACCATCTGCAACCGCAAAAAAGACGGCACACCCTTTTGGTGCCGAGCTACTACCGTTCGGTTCGACCATCCCGACTATGGCATGGTCTATGTCGCCGTCCACGAAGACATCACCGAGCGGCGGCAGGCAGAATTGGCACTTCAGGAAATGAGCGCCGCCATGAGCAACGCCATCGAGGGCATTGCGCGGCTCGACCCACAGGGACGCTATCTGTCTGTTAACCGAGCCTACGCTCGGATCATGGGCTATGAGCCAGCAGACATGATCGGGATGAACTGGCGGCAAACCGTTCACCCCGAAGAACTGGCGACGGCGATCGCAGGCTATGAGTCTATGCTGCAACACGGCAAGGCCGAGCTAGAACTGCGGGGTCTCCGCAAGGATGGCTCTATCTTCTACAAGCAGGCCATTATGGTGGCTGCCTACAACCAGGAAGGGCAGTTCACCGGCCATCACTGTTTTATGAGAGATATCAGCGATCGCAAGCAGGCAGAAGCCGCCCTCGCCAGAGAATTAGCCCGCAGCAAAGCCCTGTTTGAGGCATCCGTAGACGGCATCGTGGTGATGTCCCAGGGGCGAGTGATAGAAGCCAATCCCAGCTTTGCCCGGATGCTGGGCTATTCGCTAGAGGAAGTCCAATCCCTGACAGTCGCCGATTGGGAAGCGCAGTGGACCGCAGAGGAACTGGTGCAAATCAAGGCCGAGTTTAAAGACCGGAGCCATCGGTTTGAAACGCGCCATCGCCGCAAAGATGGCTCGATCTACGAAGTTGAAATTAGCGCCAATCCGGTCAATTGGGATGGGCAAACAGTGCAGCTTTGTATTTGTCGGGATGTGAGCGATCGCAAACGCACCGAGCTAGAGCTAAAGCAGGCCAAAGAAACCGCTGAGGCCGCCAATTCTGCCAAGAGTACATTCCTGGCCAACATGAGCCACGAACTCCGAACCCCGCTCAACGCCATCCTTGGATTTAGCCAGCTTCTAGCCTACGATCCCCTGCTCAACGACAGCCAGCGAGAGCAGTTAGAAATTATTAACCACAGCGGCGAACATTTGCTGAGTTTGATCAACGACATTTTAGAAGTCTCGAAGATCGAAGCCGGTCGAATTAAGCTCAGCACTAGTAGCTTTGACTTGTATCAACTGCTGGATGGACTGATGCAACTGCTGCGCTTCAAGGCATCCGAGAAAAGTATTTCACTGGTGCTAGATCGCGCCCCAAACCTGCCGCAGTATATCGTGACGGATGAAGGCAAGCTGCGGCAAATCTTACTCAACTTACTCAGCAATGCCATCAAGTTCACCAAGGCGGGTAGCGTGACTTTGCGGGCTTTGGTTGCCGAAGCACCTGACCACTTGCCCAATGACTCTTCGCAGCCGGACACCCCCCAAACCCAGCGACTCCAGTTTGAAGTCATCGACACGGGCTGTGGCATTGCGGCGGAGGAAATTGAAGACTTGTTTAATGCCTTTGTCCAGGCGAAGCATAGTCAACAAGCCAGTGAGGGCACAGGGTTGGGGCTGACGATTAGCCGTCACTTTGTAAACTTGATGGGTGGCGACATCCGCGTTCAAAGCGTCTTGGGGCAGGGCAGCACTTTCGCCTTTGAAATTCAGGTGCAGGTGAAAGACGCTGCGGCTGTGTTGCTGCCTGTCGAAACTCGCCGCGTGCTGACCCTAGCGCAAGATCAGGGCCCCTGCCGGATTCTGATTGTCGAAGACCAATGGCAGAATCGGCAGTTTTTGGTGGAGATGCTTGCGTCTATTGGGTTTGAGCTAAAGGAAGCAACGAATGGTTATGAGGCGATCGCCTGCTGGTCTACCTGGCAACCCGATCTAATCCTGATGGATTTGCGAATGCCAGGAATGAATGGGTTCGACGCGGTTCGACAAATCCGCCAGGATGAACAGACACTCAGATCTCAAATTCAAACGCAAAGCAACACAGATTATCCCCCAATTAAGACCGCTAAAATTATTGCGCTGACGGCGGATGCGTTTGAAGAAACCAAGGTCACAGCGCTGGCGGCTGGTTGCGATGATTTTATTCGCAAGCCTGTTCAAGAGAGCCTGCTGCTGACCAAGATTGCTGAACATTTGGGCGTTCAATATATCTGTGAAATGGCTGAAACGGGGCAACCGGAAGCGAATGAATCTGCGGAAAATTTAGACGAAAATTTAGACAACGATCTATCGTTCATGCCTGTGGAATGGATCGCTGAACTGCATCAGGCAGCAACAGAAGGATTTGACGATCGCGTTTTGCAACTGGTGCGGCAAATTCCGCCAGATTATTCCCGCTTGGCTAGCGCTTTAACCCACTGGGCAACAAACTTCCAGTTCGAGTCTATTACTCAACTGACGCAGCCGCTCATCGAATACGAGGCAGACTCAGCACCCTAGAGCCAGAGATTCAACCACCCAAGGGCTGTGATTGGCGTGCTGTGACTTGAAAACAGCGCCGATGCAGAATTTTTCGCAGGCTGTATTCGCGAGAAATCGTTCGATCGGGGCTGGATCGAGGCGCGACTTGGCAGCCTCCAGATTTGCCCATCGGGAAACTCTGATTAGAATCTTGAGTGTGGGGATCGGGCGCGATCGCCCCAAAAACTCCCAAACACTTATCCCAAACACTTATTAGGCACGGATTAAATTTTGCGGAACATTCCCCATGAATAGGACAGAATCATCGAAACCAGACATGCTATGCAAGAGCCTTGCAGGGGGACGGAGTGCGGCTGTTTAAGACCATTGCAGGACTGCGCTCCTATCTTGCGTCGTGTCGTCAAGGGGCAGACGGTGCCGCAACCACGCAGGCCGGGCGATCGCTCGGTCTAGTGCCCACGATGGGCGCACTGCACGATGGACACCTCAGCCTGATTCGCCGCGCCCGCCAGGAAAACGCCGTGGTTGCTGTCAGCATTTTCGTCAACCCGCTGCAATTTGGCCCACAAGAAGATTTTCACAAGTATCCCAAAACGCTGGAGCAAGACAGCCAGTTCTGCGAAACAGCAGGGGTAGATGTAATTTTTGCCCCCAGCGCTGAGGAACTGTATGGCGGACGCAGCGGCTCCAGAAAGGATATACTGACGCAGGTGATTCCGCCGCAGGCGATGATGGCGGTGCTGTGTGGGCCGCATCGGCCGGGGCACTTTGAAGGCGTGGCGACGGTGGTGGCAAAATTGCTCAACATCGTGCAGCCCGATCGCGCCTATTTTGGGCAAAAAGACGCTCAGCAGCTTGCCATTTTGCGGCGGGTTGTGGCGGATTTGAACCTACACGTTGAGCTGGTTGCTTGTCCTACGGTGCGCGAAGCTAGCGGGTTGGCCATGAGTTCGCGCAATCAATACCTTTCGCCAGAGGAGCGATCGCACGCTGCCGCACTCTATCGCAGCCTGCATCGGGCTGAGCAAGCGTTTCACCAGGGCATTCGCAATAGTCAGGAGCTAATTTCAATTGTGAAGGAAGAGTTATCAACCGTCGCGGCGGTGCGGCCGCAGTATGTGGAACTGGTGCATCCAGAAACGATGGTGCCGCTGGACGAAGTGGAGGAGCGCGGGCTAGTGGCGATCGCTGCTCATTTGGGCAGCACGCGCCTGATCGACAACATCGTGCTGAGCGCCCGCAAGCCGATTATTGCCATCGACGGCCCCGCCGGTGCCGGGAAGTCTACCGTCGCCCGCCGCGTCGCGGCCGAACTGGGTCTGCTGTATCTCGACACGGGAGCCATGTATCGGGCGGTAACTTGGCTGGTGCAGCAGTCAGGCGTGGAGATTTCGGACGAAGCGGCGATCGCCGAACTGGTGAGCCAGAGCGAGATTGAGCTAGTCCAGGGGGACGTTGATGCTGGAGGAACAGCGCCTCATGCCCTTATGCCTTCACGCCTTCACCCCAGCACGCCCGCTCCGCTGACGGTTTTGATCAACGGGCAGGATGTGACCCGCGAGATTCGCACACCCCAGGTCACGGCGCAGGTGTCGGCGATCGCCGCCCAGGGCGAAGTCCGCAGAGCGCTGGTGAAACAGCAGAAAGAATACGGCCGGCGCGGCGGCGTAGTGATGGACGGGCGCGACATTGGCACGCAGGTCTTTCCCGATGCCGAACTCAAGATTTTTCTGACGGCTTCGGTGCAGGAGCGGGCCCGCCGTCGCCAGCTTGATCTAAAGGAGCAGGGTCAGCCAGAGGTGTCTTTGGAAACCCTAGAACAAGCCATCTTTGAACGCGACCAAAAGGACAGCAGCCGCAAGATTTCGCCGCTCCGCAAAGCCGACGATGCCATCGAACTGGTGACGGATGACCTGACGATTGAGGCGGTCGTGGAAAAGATTATCTGCCTATACCGCGATCGCCTGTCGTCCGGCTTGTAAGCCTAAGTGGACTTGCGTAGACCCTCAGCAGAGCAGCAGTAAACTGAGAGCATGACGCAACCCACTGCCATCACAACAGCCATCACCAACCTGAAGGAAGCTCAGGAGCGCTTTAATCTGCAACTGGCTGAGAGTGCAGATTTCTTCATCGAGTGGTTCACGGAGTTGCCAGGGCTGACCCATGCGGAAACAGCGGCTCTAGACCGCTTGAAGCAGCGCTATCAATACTACGCGGCCGATGGTTCAATCACCGAAGGAACAGTCGATGTCATTCTAGTGTCACCGCTGCTGGAATTGCTGGGTCTGTGCGATCCGCCCTACAAAATCCGGGCAGAAAAATATGTGCAGATCGAAATTGAAGATGGCGATCGGCGGCTTCAGGGGCTAATTGATGTGTTGGTGGTTCAAGACCAGCTTTGGCTAGTGCTGATTGAAAGCAAGCGGTTTGGATTTAGCGTCTTGCAGGCACTCCCGCAGACTCTTGCTTACCTATCGGCGGCTCCTCAAAGCGATCGCCCCGTCTATGGGCTAATCACCACAGGCGAAGACTATCTGTTTGTCAAGCTAGATGGGCGATCGCGCCAGTATGACTTGTCAGACAAGTTCACCCTAACGACTCGACGAGACAATCAGCTTTACACCGTTGCTCAGGTGATCAAACGCCTCATGCACGCAAGCGGCTCGCCCGAAACCGAGTCTAACAGCTACTCAAAGGGCTAATTAACTCGAAGGGCTAATTAAAAGTTAATCAAAACGCAATATGCAACTTTACCGATCTCCCTCACTCTGGATGCCTCTCCCAGAGCGAGAGAGGGACTTCAAGCCTCTCTTGCTCCCCTTCTCCTGATCTGGGAGAAGGGGTTGGGGGATGAGGGCAAACTGAACGTTGCACATCGCGTTAATCCATCGCGTTAATCAAAGGCTAATCAGGCTAATCATAATCAAAGGCTAATCAATCGAGATGGACTGCGGCCCGCTGCCATTGCTGCTGCTGGGCGGCGCATCGCTAGCGGAAACACCGCTGCCTGCTTGCTGATCTAGCCAGCTTTTCACGGGGTCGTCGTTGAGATTTAGCCGGAATAATCCTGAGAAAAAGCCCCCCAAAAAGGCGACCGGGTGGCTGGTGATTTCTCGAACGACAGGCGTTAGCTCATCCAAAAACATGGGTTTCTCCACTGCGGATTCTAGTCTAGGCAGAATTTTAGCCTGAGTCAGCAATCTGATGGCGATCGCCCTCGGCAAATCCGGGGCAGATCCCCGCCTGCCTCCCGATCCTAGCGCGAATTTCTGGACCTCGCAGCGGCCAGACTGGCTCCCAGTAGCGCCCTTCCCCTGCTCATCAGGCCATCCCAGTTCTACAGCAAGGTTCTACAGCGAGAAATCTTCGGCAATGTCCGCCCGCGAGGTGGGCTGGTTGACCAGAATTCCCTCGCCGCCCAGCACCTCCAGCGGTTTGCCTTCGATGGTGATCCACACCTTTGCGTTGGGGTCTAGGGTGGTTGCGGTGTAAACCACCTGCGCCAGCCGTCCAGTCATGGAGGTGCTGCCGCCGCCCTGGGTAAAGCTGTTGGATAAATCGACATGCACGCCATCGTCTTCTACCTCGACGCTGCGGAGGGTGGTGTCGCGGGGAATTGTAGATCCTACTGTGTTGTCGCTGGGGCCGAGCAGCAGCGCCTCGAAGGTGGCTTTGAGGATTTCTTCAGGGCGATCGCCCGACTCAACAGACACCGAAGCCGGAACCAGCGTCGTCTTTTGACCGTCGTCCTTCAGCCAGTAAACCTGCACCGTCCGCTGTTGCACCACAGCGATCGGCTCACCCGTCGGCTCTGCGTTGGAGGGCGCATCCACTGCGGGTTCCTGCGCGATGGGTGGATTTTCGATGGGAGCTGCTAGGGGCGAGGGCGACACGGCGACGGTTGGCTCCGGCTGGGGCGCTCTGGAGGTGACCGTTTGCCAAGTGAACCAGGCCGTGGCGCTGCCCGCCGCCAGCACAACGCCTGCCAGCGCAGCAACTACGCCCACAGGCAACCGAGATGAGGAGGGAGACGATTCCGCCAGACCGGGCTGTTCGGTCGTGTCGGACGGCAGGGGCTGATCTTGAAACGAGTGATTATCCATAGAAGCGTCCCCACGCTACAGGGGTAAGGGGTTGGGTTTGAAAAAAGTTTGGAAAACCAGTGGAGGGGAATGTCAATCTTCCTCAGAGGCGCTGCGAATAGAGTGGCTGAACGCCCCGCAAAGGCTGATTGGGCAACCCGAAAGCGCAAATCCAAAATCGAGAATCGACATCAGTCCAAGGGCGGGGCGATCGCCTCATCTGCTGCGATCGCGGGCTTGATGCAAATACCCAGTCTAATAACGCAACGCAATTCTGGCCTAAGTTTTCAGACGGACAGACTGGATTTTTGTTCCGCTGCTGGCAGATTGGAGCAGCCTGGAATAGTTCCAGCACAACACCCCATCTCTTTTATTCTAGAAATCTTGTTCTGATCCGGGATGATTCGCTGAAAACTGCGCCGTGCTGCGATTCCGTCGGCGTGCTTCTGCGCGAATCAGGCTTCGCGGGGGCGCTGAAATTGGGCCATCAACTGCGCCACCACCTGGCTATTCTCCGCCTGCTTGGACTGCTCCAGCGCGGCTTGCAGTACCGACAGTTCCAGCCCTGGCAAAACCTGGGAAACCAGGATGCGGCGGCTGCCCTGGTTGGCAATTTGAAAGGCAATAATCTGGCTCTGGGACACATCCACGACCCAATATTCCGCCACCTCCAGTTCTTCATACAGCAGTCGCTTGGTGCCCAGGTCTTCTGCCAGCGAGGAGTCGGCAATTTCGATCGCCAGATCCGGGGGAGGAACCTCGTCCAGGTTGGCGATCGCCCGTCCCTGGGGCGCTAGCGCAGCGCGGCTACCGACGTAATAGGAAATATCTGGCTGCGCTTCTCGCACGCCTGCCTTTCGATAGCTACAGTTTGTTAACCCCACAATCGGAATGCCGTTTAGCCCACAATACAAACCGATAACGAGAATCAGCAGTGTATTTTCTCTAGCGTGATCTGGCCCAACTCCCACGGTTTCGATCCTCATTTGCTGGTTGAAATAGTAGCCCTTTGCCTTGGCGTAGGTGGGATCATCCGTCAGACGCACAAACTCCTCCCAGGAGGCTGGAACCCAGGCGTTGGTGACTTGAGCGGGTGTGAGTTGAACCATTGACATTTCTAGGAATGAAAGGACAGAGAGCTAGGGAGCGATCGCCTCCTGTATCCACTGTTTGAGCGTGGGCACGACCTGATCCAGCGCGATTTCCTGCGATTCCTTGGTGGCGCGTTGCACGACTTCGACCTTGCCCTGCTGGAGCGATCGCCCCGTCACCACGCGGAAGGGAATGCCCACCAGTTCAGAGTCTTTGAACTTCACGCCGGCCCGCTCATCGCGGTCGTCTAGCAGGGTTTCCACGCCAGCGGCGTTGAGGTCGGCGTAGAGTTTTTCGGCGGCCTCGACCTGGGCAGCATCGGTGATGTTGGGGATGACGACGATGGCGTGATAAGGGGCGATCGCCACGGGCCAGATAATGCCGTCTTTGTCGTGGTTTTGCTCCACGGCGGCCTGCGCCAGTCGAGACACGCCCACGCCATAGCAGCCCATCACCAGCGGCAGTTCTTCGCCCGTTTCGCTGGTGTAGGTCGCGCCCATTGCTTTGGAATATTTCGTGCCCAACTGGAAAATGTGCCCCACCTCGATGCCACGGGCGGTTTGCAGGATTTGGCTGGGGTCATGCATTGCGCGATCGCCCGGCCGGGCCTTGCGAATGTCCACTACGTCCGCAGGCAGCGGATACTGCTTGCCCCAGTTTGCGCCGACGACGTGATAGCCAGACTCGTTCGACCCGGTGACGAAGTTCTGCAAGTCCACGGCCGTTTTGTCCACCAGCCGCAGAAATTTGGGATGCAGCTTTTCCTGCTTGCCGATGTAGCTGTCTTCCAGCCCAGGGGAAATGTAGCCCAGCGGCAGGGGTTTGGCGGCCCACTTCGCCTGCGCCTCCGCATCGGGCACGGTCAGCGCCAGCAGCGTTTTGCCCCCAAAGCGATCGCCCAGCTTGACCAGCTCATTCGCCAGCTTTACCTCGTTTACGTCTTGGTCGCCGCGAATGCTGGCCAGCACTAGCACCGTCACGCCGTTGTCGTAAAAGGCCTGATACAGCACGTTTTTGACGATTTGCGTGGGGGAGCATTTGAGAAACTGAGCTAGGGTTTCGATCGTGGGCGTGTTGGGCGTGTCCAGCTTTTCAAATTTCGTAAAGGTGGAGGGTACGGCTTCAGGCGGCAGGGACACAGCTTTCTCAGTATTGGCGGAATACTTGCCGTCTTCGGTGTAGAGAATTTCGTCCTCCCCAGCGTCCGCCAGCACCATGAATTCCTGAGATCCCGATCCGCCGATCGCCCCGGAGTCTGCCTCCACCGGGCGGAACTTCAGCCCCGTGCGGGTGAACATATTGCGATAGGCGCGATCCATGTCGGCGTAGGTCTGCTTCAGGCTTTCTTCACTCGTATGGAAGGAATAGCCGTCCTTCATGATGAACTCGCGTCCACGCATCAGCCCAAAGCGGGGACGAATCTCGTCGCGGAATTTCGTCTGAATCTGATACAGATGCAGCGGGAGTTGGCGGTAGGAGCGGATCATGTCGCGGGCGATCGCCGTAATCACTTCTTCATGGGTCGGGCCCAGCGCCACCTCGCGATTTTGCCGATCTGTCAGGGTGAACATGATGCCTTCCGCCTGGGTATAGGTGTCCCAGCGACCCGACTCTTTCCACAGTTCCGACGGCTGCATCGCGGGCAGCAGCACTTCCTGCGCCCCGGTCGCATTCATCTCCTCGCGCACAATCTGCGACACCTTTTGCAGCACTCGCCACATCAGCGGCAGATACGCATAGACCCCGCTGCCGATGCGCCGAATATAGCCCGCCCGCAGCAGCAGCTTGTGGCTGGGAATCTCTGCCTCTGCCGGATCTTCGCGCAGGGTGACAAATAGCATCTGAGACAGGCGCATCGCTGGGTCGTCCTTCCTACTAACGTTTGCGTTGGTTCTCTCAGTCTACCGAACCCACTGCCTCTCGCATCGCTTTACAGATATCGCTTGTTAATAGACATCGCTTGGCTCCATCGGCTGACGAGCGATCGCCCCAGACCTCATTCCCGGCTCAAGCGGCATCCCGGAGTAGTCGTCGGCCTGTGGCTCAGGGGCAATCCCTCCCAGTGCAGACCTAGCGGCCATGCGGACTGTTGCCCTAAGCCTCTCCGGGCTGATTGTCCAGAAGATTCGTCTCTTGAGCAAGGAGCGCTGCGGCTGCCTCTGACGTGAGCGCACGAGAGAAGAGATAGCCTTGTCCTAACTGATAGCCAAGGCGATGGAGTAGCTGAAGCTGAGTGTGCGTTTCAATGCCTTCGGCGATCGCCCCCAACCCAAGCTGTTGGCTCAGGGCTGCGATGGTTTCAACAATCTGATGGTTGCGCGGATCTACTTCAACTTGGCTGACGAAGGATCGGTCTACCTTTAGACTATCGACGGGTAGCCGATGCAGATAGCTAAGGGAAGAATAGCCTGTACCAAAATCATCAATGCTGATGTGAATGCCGCGTGCTTTGATTTGTTCTAGCAGGCGAATCGCGGCCTCGGCATCTTCGACCAGCATACTCTCGGTAATTTCCAACATCAGGCAGGCAGGTTTGAGACCACTCCGTGCCAATGCTCGGTCAATCTCATCGATTAACCCGCCGTCCTTCAAGTCCTGCACCGAGAGATTCACCCCAACTTTCATCTGGCTGCATTGGGGAAAGACCTGTTGCCAGCTTGCCAACTGCCGACAGGCCGTTTGCAGCGCCCACAGATCAATCGCTGTAATTAGCCCGATTTCTTCAGCAGTAGTAATGAAATCGGCGGGAAACTTCAAGCCTTGGGTTGGGTGCTGCCAGCGGATGAGGGACTCGAACCCTACCAGTGCGCCAGTGTTGAGATCGACGGTGGGCTGATAGTGGAGGACAAATTCTTCAGCGGCGATCGCCTGTCGCAGGTCATTTTCTAGATGCAGCCGTCGGAGCGCCTGGGCGTGCATCTGGAGATCAAAAATTTCGTAGCAAGCTTTGCCTTTTTGCTTGGCGCGGTACATGGCAATGTCAGCATCCCGCAGCAAATGCGAAGCCTGGTCATAGGCAGAAGTGCCCAGCACAATGCCCGCACTGGCAGTTGTGTAGATTTCGCGACCTTCCAACAGCAGCGGCGTTTGCAGCGCCAAGAAAAGCTCTGCCGTGGCATCGATCGCTGCTTGAATTTGGGGTATCTCTTCTAGCAAAATAATGAATTCATCCCCTCCGAGCCGCGCCGCCAAGTCTGACGGTTTTAGGGTCGATTGCAGGATTTGGGCGATCGCAACCAGCAGTTGATCCCCCGCTAGATGCCCCAGGCTGTCGTTAATTACCTTAAACCGATCGAGGTCGAGAAAAATCACCGCAAACTGATAGTCCCCAGCGGATTTGGCACGGGCGATCGCCGCTTCTAGCCGTTCCATCAGCAGCTTGCGATTGGGCAACCCCGTCAGCGCATCATGAACCGCCGCATACTCTAGCTGGCGTTGAATCCGCACGCGCTCGGTCACGTCGCGGGAAGTGGTCTGGAGTTGCACAACCGTGCCCGTCCCATCAACGATTGATTTAATCAAGGTTTCAAACCAAACGTAGTGCCCTGCCCGATGGCGCATCCGATAGGTGACGGGCCCAGCCTTGCCGCTGTTGGCAGCGATTTCCAACGCCTGGGCAAGGCGATCGCCCTCCTCAGGATGCACAAACTGCTGCGGTAAACGACCCAACATTTCATCATAGCGATAGCCCAGCAGCCCCTCACAGGACGGGCTGACGTAGCTGTAATGGCCCGACGGCTGATGCAAACAAACAAGGTCGCTGGTGTTTTCAGCCAAAAGTCGATAGCGGGCTTCGCTGTCTCGCAGGGCCAGTTCTGACTGTTGGAGCTGCGCTAGGGCTGTCTGCCGCTCTGTCACGTCTAAAATCAGCGTGTCCCAAATAATGTCCCCGTTGGCATAGCGCGTTGGTCTACCTGCTGCTTCGAGCCACTTTTTGCGTCCAGAGGGGGTCGTGATTCGCCATGCCCAAGACCAAGGTTGCAGCGTCCGTGCCGATTCCATCACCGAAGCCTGCATTGCTGGCAGATCCTCTGGATCAATCATCTGCCACAGCACGGTGGCATCTTCAACAACTGCCTGTGCATCCACCTCCCACAACCTTAGACAGCCCGGACTCATGTAGACCACTGCATCAGACCCGTCAGGACGAAGGAGATATTGAAAGATAGCGCCTGGCACATTGGCTGCCATGTTTTGAAATCTTGCTTCGCTTTCTCGCAGAGCAGCCTCGATGCGGCGGCGTTCTGTTAGTTCTATTTGCGCCTGTTGGTAGAGATTGGCTTGCTGAATGGCAATTTCAAGCTGATGGGCAACGGCTTGGACCAGTTGCAATTGATCTTCGGACCAAAGGAGCGATCGCCCATCAGCCACGATCGTAAAGCTACCCCACAGCTTACCGTCTACCGACAGCGGAATCAGCAGCCACGCCCCCGGCACGATTTGGGCCAGATCTCGATTAATCGTGTCTTCGACAACGGTGGCATCGTTCACCTGCACCACCTGAAACTGCTTCAGCCTGGATGCAAAGGGGTTGCCTGCATCAGAAATTTCTAAACCCAGCGTTGAGGGCTGAGCAGCATCGTGACGATAGGCTGCGACGTGTTTCCAAACACCCTGCTTCGGCAGATACTGCACGACGTAACAGTCCAAATCCTGGAGCAAGCGAGCAGTTTCTGCCGTTGCTGTTGCAAAGATAGTATCGAGGTCGAGGGAGTTGCGAATCGCTTGGAAGACGTGGTTCAGCGCCTGCTCTCGCTGAATTTGCGTCTGTAGTTCTGTAATATCTCTCCCAACAGATTGAATTTCGACTAGCACGCCCTGTTCATCGAAAATGCCAACGTTAACCCACTGGGTCCAGCCAATCTGATGGTTGGGTCGTTGGTCTCGGTTAATGTTTTCAAAGGTTGGATGTGTAGGTGTCAGGGCAGCAATTTTTCGATAGATTGCATCCAAATCTTCGGCGGGAACAAAGCTACTCCAGCGCTGACCAACCACTTCCTCCAGCGGCAGACCCAGCGTTGCACAGAAGGAGTCGTTGGCAAAAGTAATACAGGTGTCTGGGGTAGAGCGTAGAATCAGGTCGGTCTGCGCCTGGATCACCTGGCGATAGCGTTGATCACTTGGTCGGTCACTTTGTTGATCACTGTGTCGATCACTTTGCAGTCGAGTGTTTTCAATGATTTGCTGCTCGATGTTGCGTCGCTTTTGAGGGCTGATATCTTGCAGCGTAGCGATCGCATAGGTGACGTTGCCCTGCGCGTCGAAAATAGGCGTGGCCTGCACTTCTAGAAAAATCGTGCGATCGCCCCAACGAACCTCCAAATCATCTGCCGCAGCCGCCACGCCTCTGAGCGCTTGCGTCGTAGGTAACTGCTCGACCGGGTAGCGAATCTGAGTGCCCGCTCGATAAATCGGAGACGCTTTCAAAGGCGGCACTGGTGAATTTTCCAACTTGTGAGTGTCCTCGTTGGTGTCATTGTCCTGCCTTAGCACTCTGCGACCCGAAGGGTTGATGTAGACTAGCTGCCCTGTTGCGTCGTAGGCAGCGATGCCAATGGGTGCTGCGTCTAGACACTGAAGCAGTCGGCTTTCGCGCTCCAAACAGTTGGCACATTCCTGCTGAAGGGCCGCTATCCACCGTTTAACAGAGGCAGGGGTGCGGTTCCAGTCTGCTGGCGAAACTTGCTCATAATCGGCGGAGGAGTGGTTTTCCATAGGTAAAACACAAACTCAAGAGTTTTCGCCTTCTGCCAGATTCGCTTTGTCTGGAGCCTGTCTGATGAAAAGTGTACCTATCTCTCTTCAAAATTTCAGGGCTGCAAGCCACCTTTCAAGCTTTGAAACAAAAGCCCACTCCATCTCTGGGCTGCTCGTCTACCAGCAAGTGTTCAAACTTCCGGTACACTCACAACAGTGACTCAATGTTGGGTCAACGTTTTTTGTCGAAACTGCTTCATTGCGCTTCTATTTCACCTGTTACTATGCGGATTACTCAAAACCGTTTGCGCCAAGACGGGCTGTATTTTCTGCAAGGCATTGCAGGAACCTGTGTGGTTATGGGAGGGCTGGCGATCGCCCTCACCTCGTTCACGCTGCTGTTGTCTGCGTTTGCGCCGGGTCGCTTTCGGGAGATGATTCGCGACAATTTGCCACCTGATCTGCCCCTGGTGCTGGTGGCGCTGCTGGTGGGGTTGGCGGCATTTTTGACCTTGCTGGTGTGGGCGCGGTTTACCTCGCGGCGGCTGGCGCTGTGGACGGGGAGCGTTTTGGGGGCAATCGCGCTGCTGTCGATGGTGGCGGCGGCGATCGCCAGTCCCTAGCAAAAACCAGCCAGAAACCAGCCAGAAACCTGCCATGCATTCAGCCCTCAAGGGCGATTGCATCGCAGGCAGCGTGGGAGGGCGATCGCCAGAACCGAAGCGACACTCCTAACAGTCCGCTTTCAGAGCAGTCCGCTTTTGGAATTGTGCCTTTAGAATTATGCTAACCTAGTAAAGCTTGAGAATTTCCCAGCGCCTTTGACGAACACCTTTCACGCACACCTGTGACACGGGCTGTTGTGGAAATACTTGCGGGCACTTGCGGGCATAGTTTAGTGGTAAAACTACAGTCTTCCAAACTGTTGATGCGGGTTCGATTCCCGCTGCCCGCTTCGGAAGGATTTGAGCAATCTGGCAGACTGTTTATCAAAACGGTTTGCCAAACTGCTTGCGAGATGGCTGGTAAATGGCTGGACACGCGGTTTACAAGTCCTAGTCTTCGTCCTGTTCCTTCACTTCGGGCGAAGGAGAAACCAGCGTAAAAGGCGCAAAAGAAGGCGTGGTGGCTGTGCGGCTCATGGCTGGCGGGCGCACGGGGGTCGTGTTGCTGGGGCTGGCGCTATGGAGCGGACTGGTGGCCGAGTGGCAGAGCAGCGTCAGCGCACAGGAGCAAACCGCCAGCGATAGGAAATCCAGACCCTTCGTGGTCAGCACTTCTGGCTGGGGCGCAACGGCAGCAGCTACCCTGACTCGCGACCCGGTGTAGGCATAGGGCGATCGGGCGGCGCGGCGCAGCATTGCTCTCTGGTTCCATTCACTGGACTTTTCAATCATGACAACGGTTTGGTAAGAGGGAAGAACGAAAGGGAAAGAACGAAGAACAAAGAGGGAAGAACGAAAAGGGAAACCCTAGCGTAGACTACCCAGATTGCGCCTGGTTCCAACGCAAGGATACATAGGAATAAACTTGCAGACGGTGGAATTGGGCAAATTGTTCGCGGGTAAGCCAGAGCCAGGTTAGACCATTGCGGGGGCAAACAGGGCTATCGCGCTCGCCTGATGTTTGAGCAGGGTCGCCTTGGGCAGCGGCCCATGCAGATGCTCCCAGGGCAGCAGGTCATCCGCCTGCCAGGGGTCGAAAACGTAGGCTTCCAGCGGTGGCAGGGTTCCCCGCAGTTCCTTGAAGGCGCGGCGGTAGCTGCCCAGCGTGTCGCCGTAGTGACGCACCACTTCCAGCAAATGGGACAAACGGCGATCGCCCCGCGAAATTAGCGCCTGGATTACCGACCAATTATAGCTTTCGGGACGAAACTCGACTCCCAGTGCCCCCAGCCGCTTTTGCAAAATCTTTAATCGCTTGTCTGCCTGCGGGTTCACGCCAAACCATTGAAAGGGCGTGTGGGCTTTGGGGACAAAGGTGCTGCACCCCAGCGTCAGGCGCAGACCGGGCGCGGCTTTTTTCAGGGTTTTCAGCAGGTCTACGGTCGCATCTAGGTCGTCGGGCTGTTCGCCCGGAATGCCGACCATGCCATAGAGCTTGAGGCTGCTGAGTCCACCTGCTTTGGCGTTGATGGCAGCCTGGACAATTTCTTCGGTTTCCAGCTTTTTGTTGATGATTTGCCGCAGGCGATCGCTCCCACTTTCGACCGCAATGGTAATGGAGCGGGTGTCGTGTCGCACGAGCGATCGCGCCAGTTTCTCGGTCACGGTGCCCGTCCGCACCGAGGCCAGGCTGAGCCGCACATCGTCGAACTGTGGCTGGTTGAGATAATCCAGCAACTCGTCAAACTCTGGATGCTGCGTCACCGATGCGCCCAATAGCCCCAGCCGATTGGTCACCGCCAGCCCCCGCTCGATCGCAGGCATCAGCGATTGCTCCAAACTTGCCGGGCGAAAGGGCAGCGTCAGGTAGCTGGCCAGGCAAAAGCGGCACATCTCAGGACAACTCCGCACCACTTCCACCATGTAAATGTTTTCCCAGGCGGCCTGCTCGGTGACGACGGTCGAAGCCGACAGCACGTTGCCGCGATAGGTCTGCTTTTCGACGACCTCAGGTGCGCCTTCCAGCGGAGCGATCGCCCGGATTTTTCCGTCTGGTGCAGTGTAGGTCACGTCATATAGCGACGGAACATAGACTCCTGGAACCTGCGCCAGGTGTCGAAGCTGCTGCGATCGCCCCTCCTGCCGCACTGCTTTGTAAGCCGTGATGAACGCATCTAGGAGCAGTTCGCCGTCGCCCAGCAGCACCACGTCAAAAAAGTCGGCAAAGGGTTCGGGATTGGCCGTCAGCACAGGGCCGCCTCCGAAAATGAGCGGGTAGGCATCGGTGCGGTCGGGCGATCGCAGGGGAATCTCCAGTGACTCCAGCAGCCCCAAAATATTCACATAGTCCAGTTCCCAGGATACGGAGAACCCCAGCAATTCGGGGCAGGCTGGCAGCGGCTCATGCAGATCGGTAAACAGGCGGCTGACCTGCACATCGGCCCGCGTCGCCAGCGTCGCCCAGACCACCTGATAGCCCAGGCTAGTGATGCCAACGGTATAGTCATTGGGAAACGCAAAAATTACCGGAACCGCGTCGGCATCCGGCGTTGCAGGCGTAAACAGCAGCCGCTCATCGGCGAAAACAGCAGTCACAAAGGCAGAAGCAAGAGAGGAGACATTCTCCTTCAGCCTATAGCAAAAGCCTAGAAGATGTGGGCCATGTGGCGATCGCCGCTAGCAATGGACTCTAGGCGTGTATATTTAGCTACTAAAAAATATGGGGATGTACGCAGATGTAGCGGGAGCAATTGAGGAATTGGAACGCTATAGGCGGCATTTTTCAGGGCATCTACCGTAGGAGTTTGCACAATCTTCATGGCAATCTGAAGATAACGAAAAGCTCAGCCCTCATACATTGACAATTTTGTGACGAGTTTTGCTGCCCTCAAGAGCAGTTATTAAACCCTGGTTGAACCCTAGTTGAACCCCGGTTAAACCCCAGTTAAACCCCCAGTTAAACCTTAGTTAAACGCTGATCAAGCTCTAGTTAAAGTCCGATGGGTTAAAGGCCGAGTTACACACAAACTTGTTAAACGCTGATTGATTTCCAAGCTTAATCGAGAGAGTGGAACGAGTAGATAAGCTGGTTAAAAAGCCAGAGATAATTCATTAGGTCTGCGGCTAGATTTTGATCTACGAGGTGATCGAGTCACTAGTAACTTGCAGCTAGGACTACAGATATATTTCATTGAAGAAGATTCCATCTGAATGGACGTTTGCATCTGCAATGATCCGACGGATTGGAAGATGGACTGAATCGGGAGGCGATCGCAGTCATGGCTGATTTTTTTGATTCCTATCGAGGAACCTTTGTCCCAGAAACCGAGCGAACCACGGACGTTCGCAACTCAAAGACAGCGAGCTTCAGCACTCGAAAAGCTGAGCTAGATCAACTGCTGGAAAAAGCGATTGAGCAATATCAAATTCGGGACTATCCATCAGCCCTGAAAACATTTCGACATGTCCTCTTTGGCTATCGAGAAGTGCATGATTTGCAGGGCGAAGGCATGACCCTCAGCGGCATGGGTCTGGCCTTTTATGCGCTGGGTCAATACCAAGAGGCGATCGCCCATTCCTATCAAGCGCTGGCAATGGCCCGTCAGACGATGGATCGGCGCACCGAGCGTCAGGCCTTGGGAAATTTGGGCAATGCCTATCGCCATTTGAATAACTTTGAAAAGGCCATTGAATATAAAGGGCAAACGCTAGTCGTGGCCCGCGAAATTCAAGACCGACGGGGCGAAATGGCGGCGCTCAACAACCTCGGTATGGTGTATAAGGCAATGGGGGATTGTGAACAGGCGATCGCCTATTACGAACAAAGCCTGCGTCTGGCGAAAGAACTGCATGATTTGCAGGTAGAGGGGCAGGTTTTGCGGAACTTGGGCAATGCCTACCACGCGCTAGAAAACGGTCAGAAAACGGTGGAATGCTACGAGCAGCTTTTGAAAATTGCGCGGCAGCAGTCTGACCTGTCTACCGAAGGACAAATTCTCAAAAATTTGGCAAGCGCCTGCTATTCTCTGGGCAATTACAACAAAGCCATTACCTATCATCAACTGCGGCTGGCGATCGCCCGCACCCTCCGCGACAGGCGCAATGAAGACCAGGCGCTAGAAAGCCTTGGCGTGATTTACGACGCAATGGGAGACTATGCCAAAGCCATCGAATGCTATGAACAACGGCTGGCGATCGCCCAAACTGCTCAAGATAAGGACTTGGAGCAGCAGCTATTAACCAGCCTGCGAAATGTATGCTACGCCGTTGGCGATTATGCCAGAGCTAATTCCTACTAGCTGAGCTTCGCTCGCCCAAAGGTACGGGTGCAAGGAGATGAAGGGCGATCGCTCTGCGTAAGTTCCAACGGTTAATATTTCCGCTCTTGGGGCTGGAACTGAGTGATGGTCACTGGGCGATAGCGTAGCTCAATGCCCGCAGGCGAGTAGTAAGCCATTGTGTGCTGAAGGAAGTTCACATCGTCGCGATCGGGGCAGTCTTCGCGGCAGTGCGACCCCCGGCTTTCTTTGCGGTTCAGTGCGCCCGTGAGGATGATTTCGCCGACAGTGAGCAGGCTTTGTAGCTCCAGAGCTTCGATTAGCTCGGTGTTCCACAGTTTGCCTTTGTCGTCTAGGAAGATATTGCCCGCCTGCTGGCGAATCGTTTGCAGCTTTTGCAGCCCTGCTTGCATTACCTCTTCAGTGCGAAACACGCCGCAGTGATCGGTCATGCAGTCCTGAAAGGCTTGCCGCACCGTGTTGATTCGGTGTTCGCCACGCTGGTCGAGCAGGGTTTGGATACGCTGACGAGCTTCGCTGAGGTAGGGTGTCTCGTTCAGGTCGGGTAGCTTGCGGTTTTGCACATAGCGGGCGATCGCCGCCCCCGTCCGCCGCCCATACACCACGCACTCCAGCAGCGAGTTGCTGCCCAGGCGGTTTGCGCCATGCACCGACACGCAGGCCGTTTCTCCGGCGGCAAAAAAGCCTTCCACCAGCGTCTCGTCGCCGCTCCGCACCTGCCCGTCAGTGTTGGTGGGAATGCCGCCCATCGAATAATGCACCGTCGGGCGCACAGGGATCGGCTCATGCACTGCGTCTACGCCCAGCAGCCGATGAGCTTCCTCCCAGGCAAAGGGAATGCGGCTCATAATCTTTTCGCGGCCGAGGTGGCGCACGTCGAGATGGACGAAGGGGCCGCCCGCGCTGCCGTCTCGGTGGATGCCGCGTCCGGCCCGAATCTCTTTCACGATCGCCCGTGAGGTAATGTCTCGCGGAGCCAGTTCCATGCGGCTGGGGGCGTAGGTCTTCATGAAGCGATCGCCCTCCGAGTTCACCAGGTAGGCCCCTTCGCCGCGCACCGCCTCCGAAATCAGCACCCCTACGCCATACACGCCCGTCGGGTGAAACTGCACAAACTCCATGTCTTCCAGGGGCAATCCAACGGCTGCCGTCATGGCCAGTCCGTCGCCCGTCGAGGCAAAGTCATTGGACGTGGTGTTATACACGCGCCCATAGCCCCCCGTAGCAAACATCACCGCCTTTGCCCGCACCACTTCCAGATGCCCATCACGAATGCGGAACATCACCAGTCCTTTCGCCTGCTCTTCTTCCAAAATCAGGCGCATGACGTACCACTCGTCGTAGATGTGAACGCCGTAACGCCGCAGGTTGTTCACCAGCTCGTGCAGGATGGCGTGCCCGGTTTTGTCGGCGGCGTAGCAGGTGCGGTTGTGGGAATGGCCGCCAAAGGCTCGCTGGGCGATGCGTCCGTCAGGCAGGCGCGAAAATAGCACGCCCATGTGTTCTAGGTCGATCACCACGTCGGGCGCTTCGCGGGTGAGGATTTCCACTGCGTCCTGGTCGGCGAGATAGTCAGATCCCTTCACGGTGTCGAAGGCGTGGGCTTCCCAAGAATCTTCGCTATCGACATTTTTGAGCGAGGCCGCCATGCCGCCCTGGGCTGCGACCGAGTGGGAGCGAATCGGGTGCGTTTTGGCAATCACCGCCACGCTGAGGGATGGATTCATGCGGGCAATTTCGACAGCGGCGCGGCATCCGGCCAGTCCGCCGCCCACAATCACAACGTCGTGATCAATCATGCTAGTGTGCTGGGTCGGTGTTCTCCTGTTCTCTATGGTGGCGCAAAACAAAAGCTCCCCGCCGATTGGCAGGGAACTTCTTTAGAAAGTAGCGATAGAAAGTAGCGATTTTCTGAAGCAGCGGAGGGGAGCTAGCTGAGGCTCTGGGCGGGGCGCTGGCCCGAAACGGTCACTTTTTTACTCGTGGTTTCTGTGGCAGGATCGACCGACGAAAACTCGATGTGGTTGAGCAGCGTCGTGACGAAGGCAAACAGCAGGAACGGCAGCGATAGCACCAGGATCAGCCCTACCGTCACCAGGGCAAACAGTGGGCGACTCGTGCCCATCAGCGCCAGCGCACTGGCCAGGCTGAGGAAAATAACCACCAGCCAGACCACCACCTGACCGTAAATATCTCCAAAGGACAGCGTGCAAGTGACGCGATATTTTTCCATGTTCATGACCGTTAACCCATTTAGCCTTGAGTGGTTGGCAAACCTGCATTGCGGCGGCTTTGGCGATCGCCCAGTGAGGCGCATCTCGCTTACCCCAAAAGGCAACGCAAGTTGAAGCGCATAAAACTAATGGACTAAGCGTAAAGCGTGAGTTGAGCGATCGCCCGAAGTCCTCAATCTCTCTTAAGGTTTCTGCAACATCTGTTTAATGAGGGGTGGGGGATTGGGGGTTGGGTTGGAAATTTCTTTGGTGAGGTCTTGCTGTCCAGACGATATCGTTTTAAGGTATCATCAGTTCAGATATCAAAAAATGATATCTACTAAGTCGCATTTCTACCATTTCCCATGAAACTTCCAGCGCTCGGTTCGCTTGGTTCCGCTCAGGGCCGCGCCGTGTTAATTGCTCAAGCCTCGTCCTGCCTGTACGTGAAGGGCGATCGCTCTCTCGCAGCACCCGTTTTGCCCGCGTTCAAGCTTCGGAGTTCTGCACCCGCAATAGCTCGGCAGTTCCGCTCAAAAGCGACCCTCGTAAGCACGTTTGGTCTGATGGCCGCTCTGGGTTCGGGCTGTGGACCAGCACAGATTCTCAACCCGACTACAGACCCTAACCCTTCTCCGACAGCAGCTTTACGAGCTTCCGGTGGGCTAGTTATCCCGTCACCCGCTCCGACAGACTCCAGCCCCCAAGACTCCATTACGCTGAAGCTGGGCGATCGCAGCGATCGGGTGAGGCAGGTTCAACAGCAGCTCATCAGAAGAGGACATCTGCGGGCGGATTATCCAATTAATCAGGGCGATCGCTATGGGAATCGCTATGACGAGGAAACTGCGGCTGCCGTTGCAGAGTTTCAAAAACAGGTTGTGGGGCTGCCTGCAACGGGCGAAGCCACTGAAGCGACCCAAGTCATGCTGGGTCTCATCCCTGTGCCACGGCCGTCCGATGGTCTGCCTTGGGGGCCAGTCAAGCCAGGAGACATCAAGCAAAGTGTAGGCACGCTGCAAGAGCGACTTACCCGCCTAGGCGATTTCACAGGAGCGATCGATTGGAACTATGACTCAAACACTGAGGCCGCCGTCCGAAACTTTCAGCTTGAGTGTCAGTGCGGTTTGGAGCCAGACGGAATCGCCAATCAAATCACCCGCAGTATGATGCTAATTCGGCTGAAGCAGCAAGAGGAAACGCGGCAATCTTGCTAGCCCTAGCTCAGCGCAAGTTTAAGTTGGCCCAGTCCGCAGGTGCAAATCTCGGTTGTTTCATCAGCCAGGGGTTTGCACTTTTCCTGATCGCACCAATCCGCTGAAAAGTGTGCATTGCAATGTTTTTTGTAATCACAGAACCGCTGCTGAAACTACAGATTCAAAAGATTCAAACTCTCATCAACTCAAGCCAAAAAATTTGGATCGAGTATTTGTTCAAGCGTGTAAGGACACTTGGCAGGAAATGTTTCTGCTGGCTTGTTCGTCTCTTTAACTGCCTCTCGACAAGCACGTCGGTAATATTTCCCCAGCCACTCTGGATCTTCAAGAAAACGTTGCAAACTGGGAGTATCTTCCAAACAATCTTGAATCTTGTCTCGGCAATTGGAAAGCGTATCCTCCCAGCTTTTGGTTCTGCGCTCAGGCTGATATTGACACTTCAAGAGGTGCATCAAAAGAATCTGCAAGTAGCTGCCAAGTTCTCTTTGTTCACTGCGGCCCAAGGCTTCTAATTCCTCTACCAAGTTTTCAACATCTAGCCCCGGCCAGTATCCTGCTCGCAAATACTCAGCTTGTTGTTGCGTCCATTCTAGAAAGTCTTCATTGTAAAGTGCTGCTTTTCTCATCAGCCGTTACTTCCTTAAGTAGCAACAAGTAGCAACTCGTCTAAATTCTAAACTGCCTCCGCAGTTTATAGACCGCCAGCAAGCTCACTGACTCACCGAATCAGGCTTTCCATCGCCGTTTGCAGGTCTTGGGTCAACTGTGTGACGGCTTCGCGGCGGTTGGCGCGATATTGCTCAGCGCGATCGCTCACCGAGAGGGGCGTGCCGACCGTCATCACCACGCGGCGCGGCCCCAGACGCAGGGGCGGTTTGGGTGCTTCGCCCTTGAGGCGGTTCACCATGTTTCGCAGCAGCAGCAGCGTTTCGGCAAAGCGCTCGGCGGTGGGCTTTTCCATGACATAACGGCCGGTGACGCTGACGAAATTTTCCACTAGGCGCATGTGCCAGATCCGCAGGTCAGCCTCTTCGGCAATGCGGTCTGCCAGACCGCGCTCGGCGGGCGACAGCGCCTCCAGATTCAGGTCTTCGCGGAAGATGCGCTCCCACCCGGCTTGCTCCAAACGGCGACAGCGGTCGGTGAGGCTGCCTTTGGGGGCGATCGCAAAAAATTCTTCTGCCACCTTCAGCGCCGTGTCCAGCAGCGACTTCAGGCGGGCGGCCAGGCGGGCGTTGGGGTCGGCATCGGCCGGCAAGTCGGGCACCACGAGCGATCGCCCGTAGTATTTGCTGTAATAATTCTCCATCTGCGTTAACAACGTTTCGCCCAGGTTTAATAGCCGCTGATAAAGCTGGGTCTGCTGCTCTGGCGTGGGTTCTGTGCCGTCTTGCAGGCCCAGATAGGCCGTCGGCGAAACGCCGGCTCGAATACCCGTGTCATATTCCAAATCCAGAAGGAGCTGTTCGAGCGATCGCCAGGGCGGCGTGATGTAGTGATACTGGATGCCCACGGGCAGCAGTGCTACGGTTTCTGTCCGCTTGGCTTTCTGCAAATCCTCCACACACCAAAAGCCAAACTGAGCGATTCCCGGCTCCAGCGGGCTAACGATTTCGTTGTGTCCATTCGTGCCGCCCTCCGGCGAGGCGGCCATCGGGAATTGACCATTCGCAAACAGATCGCGCACCGCCTTCAGGCTCACCAGATCTGCCTTGCCCCGCTTTACGGGCACACAGCCCATCTTGGGCAATAGCCAGCCGACAAACTTTCCTGCCCACAGCGGAATCCCCCGGTCATAGATAAAGTGGGCGTGAACTGGCTTTTGCAGCGACACGCCCAACTCTCGCGCCGTCTGGGGCACCGACCGCGACAGCAGCCACAGCAGCGAAAACGGGTCATCCGGCGTGGGATGCCGAAACGCCAGCAAAAATCGCGTCTTCCCCGCCTGAAACTGCTGAAACAACTCAACCAGTTGCTTGGTGTTTTCTACCTCCACATCGGCGATCGCCACTCGCAGCTTCATCCAGGACGGCAGCACCGCACACATCCCCCGATAAACCAGCGGGTCAAAATCGGGCGGAATAAACTCCAGCGGGGGTTGGACTTGGGTGATAGGGGAGGGCATTTGGGGAGGAGGGAAGAGGGAAGAACGAAGAGGGAAGAGGGAAGAACGAAAACTTCTGCTTTTCGTTTTTCGTTCTTCGTTCTTTGTTTTTTCTTTTTTCCCTTTATACCCCACGCAGGCGCATCGCTTCGACGGGTCGCCCCAACTGGAGATGCTGATGGGCGATCGCCCCCACTTCTTCTGGCAGCACGCGCCAGTACCACACCTCGTCTGGCAACACCAGCACCATCGGCCCGTTGCCGCACTGCCCCAAACAGCCGCTCGCCACAACTTCTACCCCCTCGACCCCCTCTAAACTTGCCGCTCGAAATGCCGCCAGCACTTGCTGCGCTTTTGCCTTGCGACAGGCGTTGCTCTGGCAGACGAGGACTTGGTAAGACATGGGGATGGGGGGATGGAGTAATCGAGGGTTGGAATTGCTAGATTGCGTCCGAGACTCCCTCCATTATCCCAACCCGCCTATCCCAACCCGTCAACTCTCCACCCCCGTAGCACGCCTTTTTCCCTCTTCGTTCTTCCCTCTTCGTTTTTTCTCTACGACCTTTCAACGGGCTGCATCGCCTCCAAATCCACCACTTCGGGCGCTGCGCCGCGACTGCGCTGGGTCATCAGCGACACGATCACAAAGGCGGCTAGCCCCAGCAGCGGGCTGATCAGCGTGGGGAATCCGTCAAAGTCGGCGGTGAAGATGGGGTTGGGAATGTAGAGCAACGTGTTGTCTGCGCCAAACATGGTGGGCATCAGCACAAAAAACAGCAGCCGCGCTGCCGTGCCCACCAAAATGCAGGCCATTGCGCCGTAGCGGGTCGCTTTGGGCCAATATAGCCCGCCCGCCAGCGGCACCAGCAGCCCCGCAAAGCCCAGGTCAAACGCCAGCAGCAGCAAGATACCTGTTTGGGGCACCAGCAGGGCAAAGATTACGCCCAGGATGGTGATGACCAGTGCCATCGTGCGGGTGAGCGCTAGCAGGCGATCGCCCCCGGCGTTGTGGTCGGTGTGGCGAACGCCCAGAATGTTGTGGGCAATCACCGACGAGGTTCCCAAAATTGCGCCATCGGCGGTGGAGAGAGACGCAGATAGAATCGCAGCGATCACCAGCAGGCTGAGCAGCGGCGGTGCCACGTTTTTGAGGAGCGACAGCAGGATGGGGCCGTCAGATTGGATGCCCAACCCAGAGAGGATGCTCGGTGCGCCCAACGCCATCATGGCAAAGGGAACGCCGATAACCACGGTTCCCAGAGAGCCGATGAGACAGGCCCGCTGAGCGGTTTCGGGGCTTTCGGCGGCAAAGACCCGCGCCATAAAGTCGATTGCCACAATGTCGCCCAGCCCCAGCGCCAGCAGAGTGGCCCAGTTCACTGCGGCTCCCTGACCGGGGTCTACCAACTGTCCCAGGGCCAGCGGTCCCATGCCTTCGGGCACGTTCAGCCCAAAGCTGCTGCTCATAAAGCCCAGCAGTGCCAGGGTTCCCAAGAAGGCGATCGCCACCTGAATTGCGTCCGTATAGGCTACGGCAAACAGCCCGCCGCTAGCCGTGTAGGCAAAGACGATGGTGGCGATGAGCAGTACGCCTGCCGTATAGCTCGTGCCCAAAAATCCCTGAAACAGAAAGCCGCCCGCCACTAGGTTGCCCGCCAGCAAAAAGGCAAAGCTCAGCACCATGATCACAGAGGCGACTACCTCAACTCGTCGGCCATATTTCACCCGATAGAAATCGGGCAGCGTGATCAGCTTCATGCGGTTCATCGGCTTGGCAAAAAACAGCGCCGTGAGCAACAGACAGAGCGCCAGCCCCAGCGGTAGGGACGCGCCCGCCCAAAAGCCAAACTGAGACGAAAGATCCATGTTGCCCATCGTGGCGTTTGAGTCCACAGATTGGGCCATGAGGGTCGCCGCCGCCAAGGGCAAGACGAGTCCTCGCCCTGCCACCAGATAATTTACACTGTCGCCTTTGATCTGCTTGGAAGCCCAAACACCAACGCCCAAAGTTCCCAAGAGGAATACGATAATCCCCCAGAAAAAGATATGTTCTGCCATAATGAGTTGTTCCTGGTCGATAAGAGTGAACGGTTGACAGTGGATTAAGCTGTCATCGATTTGGTTTCGGTCGGTCTGGGAGCCAGTTGGGGCGGGGTCGTGTCTCTGGCCGGAGGTAGCCCTGCCTCTACTGCTGTCCTCTATGTGCGTCGATGCACGCCTGATGCAATACCCTCAATCAGGTTTCTGACTAAGTTTCTGACTGCAAAATCTGCTAGGGGGCGATCGCCATTGGATAAGCGGCCGCAGGATGATGCGAAGGGTCTGACGAATAGTTTTGTGAGCGGTCTTGCGAAGGGTCTGATGAATGGCTTTGGCATAGATCTGGTGAACCCAGTTGCGATCGCACCCAGTCAAACCAAGCCTCCAGTCCTGCCCCAGTTTTGGCAGAAACAGGTAAGATCACCACCTGCGGATTAACCTGGCGCACATTCGCCACCAGCTTTTCCAAATCCACCTCCAGATGCGGAGCCAGATCCATCTTGGTAATCAGCAGACAATCGGCTTCGCGGAACATGATGGGATATTTCAGCGGCTTGTCTTCGCCCTCGGTTATGCTAAGCAGCGCGACCTTAGCGTGTTCTCCCACTTCAAATTCCGCTGGACACACCAGGTTGCCCACGTTTTCCACCAGCACTAGGTCAAGCGCTGCCGGGTTGCACTGGTGTTCCAGCAGGTGAATGCCGCCCGCCACCATGCGCGAATCCAGATGGCACGATCGCCCAGTATTGATCGCAACCACCGGAACCCCGTGCTGGCGCAGGCGATCGGCATCTAGTTCTGTGGTCATGTCGCCTTCTATCACGGCGATGTTGATCTGGGGCGCAAGATGCTCCAGGGTGCGCTCCAGCAGGGCCGTCTTGCCCGCGCCGGGACTGCTCATCAGGTTCAGGCAGGTGATGCCCCATTCGTCGAAATGGGCGCGGTTGTGGTCGGCTCCGGCCTGGTTGGCGTGGAGCAGGTTCATTTCAATCGCAGCGTCGTGGGTCAGGTGCATGGTGGTTCAACGGTGGGTATCGAGAGTGTGTCGAGTGGGTCAGTCGAGCGTTTTGGCCGAGTCATCCGCCGAGTGAGTAAAAGGCAAAATGCCGAGTTACTTACTGGAGGATGGCCAGGTCGGCGCTGTGGGCGGCGGCGTATTCAATCCGGTCAATTTTGAGTTCTCGCCCAGAGCGGATGTCGTCCATAGGCGCGTGGCAAGTGGGGCAGGCATAGTGCAGCCCAATCTCCGGCGCATACTCCTGCTGGCAGGTATGGCAAAAGGCAATCAGGGGCGTTTCCCGAATCGCTAGCTCTGCACCGTGCAGGAAGGTGTTTGGGGTCTGCACGTCAAAGGCGAACCGCAGGCTGGCGGGTTCGACGCAGGTAAATCGCCCAACGATCAGATGGATGCGCTGAATGGTGGGGCGATCGGGCTGCGATTCCCACCAGTCTTTGACCGTCAGGATGAGCGCTTTGGTCATGTCGGTTTCATGCATATCGGATTAACGGAGGAGTAAAGCGAGAACGCTGCGTAGAACTAGAAACAGATAGCAATTGGGGATGAGGGCGATCGCCCCTAACACGCTTCACGACAATAGAAGTAGACGTTAGAAATAGACGTTAAGCGCATCATTAAGCGCATCATTTCATGCACAGATTCTCCATCGCTACGACCACGCCTGATCCACCGCCATATTTGCTTCGGCGTGAATGTAGGCGGGCTTTTCGCGGCGCGGCAGTTGCCCCGAAATCACCAGATGCGCCATCGTGTCGCAGATTACGCGAGTCGCCATCAGCGCCG
>NZ_DVEA01000144.1:0-9747 GCF_015295965.1 Thermoleptolyngbya sp. M55_K2018_002 | reverse complement strand
CCCTAAATCCCTCTCCCAAAGCGGGAGAGGGACTTCCAATCCGGCTCCCCTTCTCCTGACCTGAGAGAAGGGGTTGGGGATGAGGGCAGATTGAACGTTGCACATCACGTTAGACTTGCGTGCCTTTATTACCAGCTTTGCCGCCTCAGAATCCCATACCCTTAGCGTTTTGAGTCCGGCGAATTGAGTCTGGCGAATTGAGTCCGGCAAGTTGAGTCCGGCAAGTTGAGTCCGGCAAGTTGAGTCCGGCAAGTTGAGTCCGGCGACAAAAGCTGTTTGTTGACGTTTCGTGCTTCGCCCTGCGACTTTATCCCTCTTTATTCCACTGCTCTAGCCGTTTGGTATCTGCTTCCTACCCCTTCGTTTTCTCCAGGATCTACCGTGACTCCCCAAGTTGATTCCCTCTCCCCCACCGCCGAACCGTCCGCCCATCTTACCCGCCAGATGATCGTCATTCTGGACTTTGGCTCCCAATACTCCGAGCTAATTGCCCGCCGCATTCGCGAAACCCAGGTTTATTCCGAGGTGCTAAGCTATCGCACCACCCCGGAGCAAATTCGGCAACTCAGCCCCAAAGGCATCATCCTGTCGGGTGGGCCCAGCTCGGTGTATGACGAGCGGGCCCCCCACTGCGATCCCGAAATTTGGAACTTGGGCATCCCCATCCTGGGGGTGTGCTACGGGATGCAACTGATGGTGCAGCAGCTTGGCGGCGGCGTGGAGCGGGCTGAGCGCGGTGAGTATGGCAAAGCAGCGCTGTTTATCGATGATCCCACCGACCTGCTGACCAACGTAGAAGACGGCACGACCATGTGGATGAGCCACGGCGACTCGGTGACGGCAATGCCGGAAGGGTTTGAACTGCTGGCCCATACCGAAAACACGCCCTGTGCGGCGATCGCCCACCACGAGCGCAAACTCTACGGCGTACAGTTTCACCCCGAAGTCGTGCATTCCCTCGGCGGACAGGCCCTGATCCGCAATTTCGTCTATCACATTTGCGAATGTCAGCCCACTTGGACAACGGCGGCCTTCGTCGAAGAAACCATTCGAGAAATTCGCGCTAAGGTGGGCGACAAGCGGGTGCTGCTGGCGCTGTCAGGCGGGGTCGATTCCTCCACGCTGGCGTTTTTGCTGCATCGGGCGATCGGCGACCAACTGACCTGCATGTTCATCGACCAGGGGTTCATGCGGAAATATGAGCCGGAGCGCCTGGTCAAGCTGTTTCAAGAGCAGTTCCACATTCCAGTGGAATACATCAATGCACGGGAGCGGTTTCTGGAACGCATTAAGGGCGTGACCGATCCCGAAGAAAAACGAAAGCGGATCGGTCACGAATTTATCCGCGTCTTTGAAGAAGAATCCAAGCGGCTCGGCCCCTTTGACTATCTGGCGCAGGGCACGCTCTATCCGGACGTAATCGAGTCGGCAGACACAAACGTAGACCCGCAAACCGGTGAGCGCGTCGCCGTAAAAATCAAGAGCCATCACAATGTCGGCGGCTTGCCCAAAGACCTGCGGTTCAAGCTAGTGGAGCCGCTGCGGAAGCTGTTTAAGGACGAAGTGCGGAAGGTGGGCCGCTCCATTGGGCTGCCGGAAGAAATCGTCAACCGTCACCCGTTCCCTGGCCCTGGTCTGGCAATCCGCATCCTGGGCGAAGTCACGGCTGAGAAGCTGGATATTCTGCGGGATGCTGACCTGATCGTGCGCCAAGAGGTGAACCGCAGCGGCACCTACAGTATGTTCTGGCAGGCGTTTGCGGTGCTGCTGCCGATCCGTAGTGTGGGTGTTATGGGCGACCAGCGAACCTATGCCTACCCCATTGTGCTGCGGTTTGTTTCCAGTGAAGATGGCATGACGGCCGACTGGTCACGCGCTCCGTATGACCTGCTGGAAACGATTTCTAATCGCATCGTGAATGAGGTGCGGGGTGTGAATCGGGTTGTATATGACATTACTTCTAAGCCGCCAGGAACGATTGAGTGGGAGTAGGTGAGTCTTAGCACGCTGGCTTTAATGCCATTTGACTTGGGAGCAAATCTGGATTGTTGGTTAGGCGAGATAGTAGGCGCGGCGGGGCTACCAAAGCGCTGACTGGGGAGGGCGATCGCCCGCTGATTCTGAATTGGGCGGGCCTGCTTTTGTCAGCATCTCGCATTCCCTTTTCAATGCATCAGTTTTGAATCCAGGCTTGAACATAGGTACTACTTTTCCACAGGCTTCTGTGGAAAAGCTCTGTATATCTGTGGAAAACCCCCTTTTTGTGTGGAAAAGGGGGACAGTTTTTGTATTTTTACTTATATTTCTATGATAAGAGCATTGCCCTATTGGGGGCGATCGCTCTGTCTTTTCACCCGCTTTTTCACCCGATTTCCACCCGATCTCTCCATATCTCTTCCATATCTCTAAGGGTTGACCAACTGATCCTGACCGACACAAAGAGAGAACAGCGGTAGAGTGGAAGCAGAGCGTCTGCCATCGGCTTTCGGTTTTGTTGTCTGGTCTGTTCTGCAATTATTCTGGTTTATCTCGTTCCCTTTGTGCTGGCTATGGATGCTGGAGCCTCCCCACAACCGAGTCCGTCTAATTCGGGTCAGCGTGCCATGGCTGTTGTGCTGGTCACGGATGCAGTGGGTTATAACTCGCGCATGGCCGACGACCCAGAACATACCCTCAGCCTGATTCGGCGCGACTTGCAAAAAATGCGCCAGCTTTGCCAGCAGTTTGAAGGAATCGTGCTGAAAGCCCAGGAAGATGGGCTGGTGATGTATTTCGTCAGCACCGAGCGGGCAGTGAATTGTGCGATCGCCATCCAGCGGTCAATGGCACAGCTTCTGCAAGAACTCCCTGAAGACGATGTGCTGAGTCATCGCATCGGCATCCACCTGGGCGAGGTCGTTGTGCAGTCGAACGACGTGACTGGACAGGCGGTGACCGTGGCTACGCGGCTCCAGGAAGAAGCCGCCCCACGCGGCATCTGTATGTCTCAGGCGGTCTACGACTCTGTAAAATCGAGGATTTCCCTGAGCGCGTCCTATGTGGGGTCGCTGAAGCTCAAGAACCTGCAAGAAGCCATTCAGGCATACCAGATTACGCCTGCGATTCCAGCTAGCGTGACCCCAGGCGGCAGCCCCATAGAAGAATCGGAACTGACCCTGGGCACGCTGATCAACAGCCGCTACCGAATTCAGCGGGTATTAGGACAGGGCGGCTTTGGGCGGACGTATCTTGCATCTGATGAACACTGCTTTGGCGATGCCTGCGTGCTAAAGGAGTTTGTACCTGCCAGCCGCACAGAATATGTCGTGCAAAAGTCGCGGGAACTGTTTGAGCGCGAGGCGCGGGTGCTGTATCAGATTAATCATCCGCAGATTCCCCGGTTTTTGGCCTGGCTGACGGATCGGGGGCGGCTGTTTCTTGTGCAAGAGTACATCGATGGCAAGACCTACGGCCAGCTTTTGCAAGAGCGCCAGCGGCGGGGAGAGCCGCCGTTTTCAGAAGCGGAAATTGTGCAGTGGCTCTGCGATTTGCTGCCTGTGCTGGAGTATCTTCATGGCATCAATATTCTGCACCGCGACATTTCTCCCGAAAACATCATGCTGCCGAATGGTCAGACCCATCCGGTGCTGATCGACTTTGGGCTGGTGAAGCAAACTGTCAGCCAGATTCTCTCGGCGGCAGGCAGCAGTCCGGGCAGCGCTCAGGCATCGGTCGTGGGAAAGTTTGGCTATTCGCCGCCAGAGCAGATTCGCATGGGGCAATGCTACCCGTGCAGCGACCTGTATGCGCTGGGGGTGAGTGCAGTGGTGTTGCTGACGGGGCAAGATCTGAGCGTGCTGATGGAGCATACGTCGCTGGAGTGGCGCTGGCGTGAGTATGCCGACGTGAGCGATCGCCTCATGCGGATTCTCGATCGGCTGCTGTCGGAAAAGCCGAAGGATCGCTACCAGACGGCGCGGGAGGTGCTGAGCGATCTGCGGGCGCTGTCGCTGCCAGAGGTCAACGAAGACCGCCTGATCGAGGTGCAAATCGATTTAGACCAGAGCAAGCGCCAGCGACAGGTGGATGAAATTGTGCAGTCGGCGTTTTTCCAAGACCTGATGCAAAACCTCGATCGGTTTCGGGGTGCGTTTGATTCGCTGGTGGCGGAGCCAGGAGAGTCGGCACGGTCAGCAGAATCAGCGTCTTTCGAGCGTCTTGACAGTCTACCGCCAGAGTTGCCTCCTGAGTCGCTTCCTGAGTTGCCTCCTGAGTCGCCCCCTGATTCATCGCCTATTCCGCAAGTGCTGTTTGGTATCTCTGCGATTCAGCCTGGTGCTGCCGAAGATGCGGTTTGGAGAACGTCGTTTCCGTCGCTGGATGCCGAAGCGGAGGATTTTCCTGAATATGCGGTAGAGGAGTCGATCCCCCTGTCTCCGTCTGCGCCAGACGACGCTCGGTTTGACGACGCTCGGTTTGACGACGATCGGTTGACCGAGCCGCCCGCCGCAACGGAGTCGCCTTTTACTGAACCGCCGCCCGCCACACTCCAGCACACGATTGAAATGCCGCTGGCAGACACCAGCGTTCCCCCGCTCCAGCCCCGTGTGCCTGCGCTCTGGCTGGAGGCGTGTCGTCGGGAACTGGCGGAGTGTATTGGCCCGATGGCGAAACTGCTGCTGGACTCGGTGCTGGCCAAGCAAACGGGGCTATCGGCAGAGGCGCTGCTGGAGGCGATCGCCACGAGAATTCCCAACCCTGCCCAGGCAAGCCAGTTTCGCAGCCGTATGCAAAATCGGGCGATCGCCGCTCTGTTGGACGCTCCCGACCCCCCGCCGCCGCCCGTTTCGACGGACGAAGCCGTGCCCAACCCCCAGCGTCCGCCCCAGGAGTCTGCACTGGGCGCAGCGGTGGATGAGCCATTTTTGACGCAGTGCCGTCAGGCGCTCTCGGAGGCGATTGGCCCAATGGCAGGACTTGTCTTGCGGGATGTGGTGGCTCGACATCCAAACGTAGGCGCGGCGGAACTGGTGGAGGCGATCGCCACGAAAATCCCCAATCCCCAAGCGGCAGCAGCATTTCGGCAACGCCTGAAGCCTTTGATGTAAACCCTTGATGTAAACACTAGGGGCTATCGTTTTGTAAGTAAAGCTGGATAAACATCTCGGCCGCTGCTGGGTCAATCTTTTGCAGCGCGTCGCGAATGTCTAGAATAGCGTCGCCTGCTGGGTCGGCCTGCTCGTTGATCCAGCGATGAATATTAGAGCGGGAAATGCCCATTTCTAGAGAAATTCTGTACTGCGTGATGCCATAGCTTTTGAGAACCTGCTTGAGCGCTAATCCCGCCTTACTCATGCGATTCGTGTCAGAAAAACATAACTGATAGCTCCTCTTGTGGAACGCTTCTGATATGATGCAATCGATCCAGATATGGATCGATTGCTGTCCTACAGTCCTACATAAAAGCGAAGAGCCAATGCGTTAAACCCTACGGCACAATCAGCACCGGACAGGGCGACAGGTTAATCACGCGGTTGGTCACGCTGTCGGCGGCTCCCTCATCCGTCAGCCCCAGCCCCCGACAGCCCATGACGATCAGGTTTGCGCCAATTTCGTCGGCCACGTCGCAGATGGTAAAGGCGGGTTTGCCCGCTCGCTCCATCACCTGCGCGTCGAGGCCCTGCTCGGCAAACAGGGCTTTGGCATTTTTGAGCAATTCGGCGATCGCCTCTGGAGAAGTCATTTCCAAATCGGCGGCTGTGGGGACTTTTTCCTCATCTAGCGATTCCACGACCGACAAAATCACCAGACGGCTGCCGTAGGTTTTGACGACATTGGCCACCACGTCGGCGGCTTCGCGAGACTCGCGGCTTTGATCGACTGGAAACAAAACGGTTTTAAACATGACACGCCTCACAGGGACGCAGAGTTCGGTAGAGTGATGGGTGGTGTGGAGAAACGTCAGCGGGCTGACAGAGCAAGGGCGATCGCCCCTATCAATGTTGCTCAGGCGGGTCTATAAGTAAAACCTATAGACTCCCGCAGCAGTGAAAAGTTTTTGTAGAGAAAGAGTCGCGCTCAGCCCCGTTCTGTTAGCAAGCCCTGACGTTTTACAATAGGTAATAGGTAAAAAGACTTACTTGAGGGGGTATATAGCGGTGTCCAAAAAAACTCTAGCAAATTTGACTGCCGACGACCTACAGGGCAAGCGCGTCCTCGTGCGGGCTGATTTTAACGTACCGCTCGACGACCAGGGCAACATTTCTGACGATACGCGCATCCGCGCCGCCCTGCCCACCATCAATGACCTGATTGGCAAGGGCGCAAAAGTCATCCTCACCAGCCACTTCGGCCGTCCCAAGGGCGACGACTTTGCGTCCCGCGTTACGGACAAGAACCGCCTCACGCCCGTTGCCGCCCGCCTGTCGGAACTGCTGGGGCAAACCGTCGCCAAGCCGAGCGACTGCATTGGACCAGAGGTCGAAGCCGCCGTTGCCGCCATGCAGCCCGGCGAGGTGATTTTGCTAGAGAATGTCCGCTTTCACCCCGAAGAGGAAAAGAACGACCCCGAATTTGCCAAACAGCTTGCGTCGGTGGCGGATCTGTATGTCAACGATGCCTTTGGCACGGCGCACCGGGCCCACGCCTCGACGGAAGGGGTGACCCACTATCTAAAGCCCTCCGTCGCGGGCTACCTGATCGAAAAAGAATTGCAATATCTGCAAAGCGCCATCGAAGAGCCGAAGCGTCCCCTAGCGGCGATCATCGGCGGCTCCAAGGTGTCGAGCAAAATCACCGTGATCGAGGCGCTGCTAGAAAAAGTAGACAAGCTGCTGATGGGTGGCGGCATGATCTTCACCTTCTACAAGGCCCGCGGGCTGAGCGTCGGCAAGTCGCTGGTGGAAGATGACTTTATCGAACTGGCGAAGTCGCTGGAAGCCAAGGCCAAAGAGAAAGGCGTGGCGCTGCTGCTGCCGACCGACGTGGTGGTGGCCGACAACTTCGCCCCCGATGCCAACGCCCAGACCGTCAGCGTAGAAGCCATTCCCGACGGCTGGATGGGGCTGGACATTGGCCCCGACTCAGTGAAGGTGTTCCAGGAGGCGCTGGCGGACTGCAAGACGGTGGTGTGGAACGGACCGATGGGCGTGTTTGAGTTTGACAAGTTTGCAGCAGGGACGGAGGCGATCGCCCGCACCCTGGCCGACATCACCAAAACTGGCGCAACCACCATCATCGGCGGCGGCGACTCTGTAGCGGCGGTGGAAAAAGTGGGCGTGGCCGACCAGATGAGCCACATCTCCACAGGCGGCGGGGCCAGCCTGGAACTGCTGGAAGGCAAGGTGCTGCCAGGAATTGCGGCGCTTGACGAAGCTTAGGAGCGGGGGTTGGGGGCTTGGGTCGCAGGTGTATTGCGGTATCCTAACCCCCTTTTCCGAACCCTGAATTCTAAACATCCCGGCGAGTTGCGTCCAATGGAGGGCGATCGCCGGGATGTTGCTTGGGATGCGAGTGACTGGAAACGTTCGGGCAGCTAAACGCCGGCCAGCAGCGCCCCGCCCAGCCCTGCATGGACTTCTTCCGGCGTAATTTTGCCGTCTTTGTTTTCGTCCAGCGCGTCGAACACCGCGTCGGTGCCCAGCCACTCTTCGCGGGTAATGAAGCCGTCGCCGTCTAGATCGTAGGCTTTGAACAGATCCTCAGCGGCGTGGTTCACCAATGCTCCGCCTTCGATTTGTGCCAGCCGCTTGGCCAGCAGGGCTTCCAGCGTTTCCAGCGCTTTGGTAAAGCCCTTGATGCCTTCGTCCAGCTTTTCCGAAGCCATGCGGTCTTCGGCGTGCATTTTGTCGAAGGTGGCTTTGTCGATGGTGATCTTTTCGATGTCCATCGCGGCGGCCTTGGCGGGGTCGAGCTTGCGGGGCAGGTCGCCTTCGGTGGATTGCAACTCCGCCAGCAGCGAGGGCGAAATCGTCAGCAGGTCGCAGCCCGCCAGTTCTGTGATCTCGCCAATGTTCCGGAAGCTCGCGCCCATCACCTCGGTCTGGTAACCAAACTTTTTGTAGTAGTTATAGATTTTGGTGACGGAGAGAACGCCTGGATCTTCGGCGGGTGCATAGTCCCGTCCGGTTTCCTTTTTGTACCAGTCGAGAATTCGGCCGACGAAGGGCGAAATCAGCGTCACGCCCGACTCAGCGCAGGCGATCGCCTGATGCAGCCCAAACAGCAGCGTCAGGTTGCAGTGGATGCCCTCTTTTTCCAGCACTTCAGCGGCTTTGATGCCTTCCCAGGTGGAGGCGATTTTGATCAGAATGCGATCGCGCGAAATGCCCGCTGCTTCATATTGGGCGATCAGTTCGCGCCCCTTGGCGATAGTGGCTTCGGTGTCGTAGGACAGGCGGGCATCCACCTCGGTTGAGACGCGCTGCGGCACAATCGCCAAAATCCGCTTGCCAAATTCCACCGCCAGGCGGTCAAACGCCAGCGTGGCCACCTGCGAGTCCGTCGCGCCAGATCCCGCATCTGCCTTGGCCTGCTTCAGCGTTTCATCCACAATTTCTTGATATTGCGGCATTTGCGCGGCCGCCGTAATCAGCGAGGGGTTGGTGGTTGCGTCGCGGGGCTTAAACTTTTCAATGGCCTGAATGTCGCCTGTATCCGCGACGACGACCGTCATCTCGCGCAGTTGATCGAGTAAAGTTGCCATCCGTTTCTCCTGGCAAGTTCAAAAGGGTCAGGTTGGATTTTCAAGGAATCCGTCGGTTAATCCGTCGGTCTATGAATAGCGTCTGGTGTTGCGTCTAGGCCGATCCTACTCTGAGATTTCTGATGGGGATTGTAGAGTACGGAAAGCCTTAATCTGCGTGTCGGAGAATTCATGCCTGGGCAACCGCGTGGATGGGGCGAGCAGAGGGAAAAGGTGGGACAAAGGTAGGGCAAAGATGGGGCGATCGCCCGTCCCGACTTTCCGCTTTCCGATTCACGATTTGGAGCGAGTCGGGAAAACTGTCTCCCATCAGGAGTCGCTGCCCGATTCACCCCGCAGCCACCGCCACAGGTCTGCCAGCCTGGTTTCCAGCCAGACAATGCTCCGATCGATCCAGTCCAACACCGCCTCTAGGGGGTGCTTTTCGTAGCGGACGAGGGTGGCGGGAGTGTCGATGTAGGGCGGCTGGGCAGTGGTCGCTTGAGGGGTCGCGTGAGGGGGTTCGTGGAGTGAAGCGCTTGGTGAGTGGAGAGTTGGAGGGCTGGAGGGCTGGGGCGTGAGGGGGCTGGGATCTTGGCGACTGATGGTGAGGATGACGCTGTGTGCATCGGGCATCAGGTCGGCGGTGGGAACAAGAGGGGCGATCGCCCTTGCGTTGGCCAGCCGCTCCGCAGAGATGACCTCTGTGGAGAAGTTAGCGGGGACGTGAGTCGGTCGCTCCGCAGGTTGCCCAGTAAATTGCCCAGTAAGTTGCCCAGTAAATTGCCCAGTAAATTGCCCAGTAAATTGCTCGGTGACTTGCTCCGTAAATGGCTCTGCGGGCTGCTCTGCCAAGAGTTGCAGCAAAATTTCGCCGGGGGAGTGGGGGCGCAGATGGGGCGGAATCGTCGGCGAGAGGGACGGGGCAATGCCTGATCGGGTGGGTGCGGAATGGGGCAGATGGGCTGTGCCTGGGAACGGCGCGTCGGGAGGGGGGTCGGGTTCCGGCGGTGGAAAGTACACGGCCAACGCGGCTTCCTGGAAGAGATTGGCGGCGATCGCCACTGGCCCCGTCTGCACCCACG
>NZ_DVEA01000162.1:0-50854 GCF_015295965.1 Thermoleptolyngbya sp. M55_K2018_002 | reverse complement strand
GGGGTTAGGGGTTGTGGCTCCGCAACGCTGGCGCACGGAGGGTTAAATTTGCAGCCTTTGCTGCATTAAGCTTTGCAGTTTAAACTTTGGCTCAGCCATTCTGTTCGCTCAACACTTTTCTCATGTATCAACTCCTGATTGAGCAGGCGGAGTCCGTGCTGGGAGAATTTCAGCTCGCCAGGTCGGACTTGACGGCTGGCGCGGTCGGCTGTGCGTTGAGTACCGCCACCGGCCAGGTTTACACAGGCATCTGCCTGGATTTGGCGTGCGGCATTGGGTTTTGTGCAGAACACGCGGCGATCGCCGAAATGCTAAAAGCTCGCGAAACCGTTATCGACTCGATCGTTGCGGTGAGCGCTAAGGGAATTCTGATGCCCTGCGGCCGGTGTAGAGAATTGATGGTGCAGGTCGGCAGCGCAAACCTGAACACGAAGGTCGTCGTGGATCGGATGAATCACATCCGGTTGAGTGAACTCTTGCCCCGACACTGGATGTAAACCCCAGATAAGCCATCTAAAATCGCCAATCTAAAATCCAAAATCCAAAATCTCACGTCGCATAGCCAATCACCCGATAGACCTCCACAAGTTGCTGTTTGCCGCTGAGCGCTAATGGGCCCCAGGATTCCACCTGAAACTTGCCTTTGACATGCATTAGGGTTTCCTCGGCAATCAGCACGCGGCAGAGATCCACCTGGCGATCCTTGAGGCAGCTTTCCAGCCGCGATGCCGTGTTCACGCTGTCGCCAATCACGCCGTATTCCATTCGCTCCTTGCCGCCGAGGCTGCCCACCACCACGGGCCCGGTGAAAATGCCCACCCGCATTTGAATCGGCGGAAGACCGCGCTGTTGCCAGATCTGGTTCAGTTGCTCCAGCCGTTTGCCCATCGACAACGCACAGGCGATCGCCTGATAGGCATCCTCATCCACCTCGCGCTCCTCCAGGCGGGGCATGGGTACGCCAAAAATCGCCAGCAGCCCGTCGCCCGTAAACTTGTTGATAATGCCGTGGTGCTGCTGAATTTCGTGGGTCATGGCTTCCAGGTATTCGTTGAGCCATTCCAGCAGCGCCTCCGGCGGCATTTGCTCAGAAATGGTGCTGAACCCTTTGATATCGGTAAACAGCATCGTGGCGACGAGCCGCTGACCCGGCAGCTTGCCTGAGGCCAGCAGGCGATCGCGCGCATTCCACAGCGCGTCGGCAATTTCGGGCGAGGTGTTTTGCCCCAACAGCGTCATCACCATCTGCTGCTGGCGGTGCGACTGTTGCGCTCGGTAGGCGACGACCGTCCCCAGTGACATCATCGAGGCGATCGCCGGAGCCACCGTTGGAACCCAGCCCTGCTGCAAAAACAGCCCAAAGCCCGCGCCGCCAATCAAGCCCAGCAGTCCTACGCTGCTTAGCCCCAGCGCAATCGGATGGCGCACCGCCCAGGCCACTGCCCCGCTGACCGTTGCCCAGCCCCAGATCCACAGCGACTCCTGCCACTCTTGCCAAAACCAGAAGGGCGATCGCGCTCCGGTGGCAGCATCGAGAAACTGGCTTACCATCTGGGCATGAATCACCACACCGGGCATCTGGTGCGACACCTGCTCGCCCGCGCTAAAGGGCGTGTAGAACAGATCCTTGCCGCTGGGAGCCGTCATCCCAATCAGCACAATTTTGTCCTGCACCCACTCTGGCGAAATGTTTTGCGCCAAGACCTGACTCAAGCTGACGCGGCGAGCCGGATTTTGGCGGGCGCGATAGTTCAGCAGGGTTTGGTAGCCGCTGCTGTCGAGGCGCTGATAGGCTCCGGAGTTGGCTTGTAGCGGCACAAAGGCGGACGCGCCAAGCTGCAAATCGTCGGGATTGGCGGCGCTGGGGCGCGGGCGGATATCGTCTGGCTTGAGATATGCCAGCGCCAGCCGCAGCGACAGGGACGTGTGGGTTTCGGTGTCGGTGTGGGCATACAGCAGGCTGCGGCGAATTACGCCGTCCCGGTCAATTACAAAATCGTTGAAGCCCACTCGCTCTGGAGGGAATCCTGGCGGCGGCGGAATGCGATTGCCCGCCGATTCGCCCAGCTTGGCGATGGCAATTAGATTATCGGCTTGAAGCTGGGCCTGGAGTTGAGCATGACCCGGCTCTTGGGGTACGTCGCGGTGCAGGTCTAGCCCGATGACGCGGGGCTGGTATTGCTGAAGCTGGGCGATCGCCCTGGCCAGGGTTTCATCCGACGGTGTAGCCCGCTGGAGTGTTTGAATATCTGCTTCGGTGATTTCCACCACCAGCAGGCGTGGGTCGGGCGAATCGGGCGAATCGCCCAGCAATCCGTCCCGGAATCGCAGGCGCACCATCCGGTCATAAATCCGCAGTTCCAGCGGCTCCAGCCCGCCCACTTGCCGCAGCCCCAGCACTAGCCCAGTGATAGCAAGTCCGGTCACGGTTGCTGCTTTTAGCCCCGCCAGCAGGTTTGGCTGAAGCGTTTGCCAGGTTTTTGCAAAGGCGGAGAAGGGTGGAGTATTCACGGGTGGTTTAGGGCAAGACGGCTGAATCAACGTCAGGCTGAGTAAGCCTGGAGAATACCTAGGCCGCCGTGATGCTGCTTTAACTGACCCTCAGGTTATGTAGAGTCTTGCTGCCTAGCTAATCGACTGGCTTCCTAGCTTCCTAATTGTTGCAATTGTTGCACCCGTATCTGCTGCTGCCTGTTCAAGCGTCGTGATGGCGATTCATGATGGCGATTCATGATGGCTATTTTAGTCATCTTCAGTCATCGAGCTTGTTCAGTCATCGAGCTTGAGTGGTTGGGCAAAGCCTGCCTGCTCAAAAGGCGGGTCAGTGATCAAGGCTTCTGGAATGCCCAATCGCTGCATGATGACGCAGGATGACAAAAGACGTGCAAGCTACTTGCAGGCTACTTGCAGGCTACTTGCAGTCCCTTTGCAGTTGACTCGTGCCCCTTCATGACCACGCCTGATCAGGTCTATCTATTACAGAGTTCCCAGGCGATCGCATCTGTAATCGCGTCACGGTAAACTTCAACAAATGGGGTTGAACATGGGGCTGTCTAGTCGGACAGCGGTGTTAGGACTCGTCTGGGGCGATCGCCGCTCTGACCAAAATCACGGTGCAATCGCTGCTGCGGGCGATCGCCTCAGGGATGTTGCCTGTGAGCGCCTGTTGCAGCAGGCTTTCGCGGCTTGCCCCCAGCACAATCACGTCGCAGGGTTCCTGCCAGGCCAGCCGCAGGATCGCCCCCGGCACGGAATGTCCGCGGATTGGGCGCGTGGTAATGGAGCAGTTGACCCGCTGGCGCAGTTCGTCCATCGCCGCCGCCATCACAGACAAATCTGCCATCGGTTCCTCGACGGGCAACACCTGACAGAGCTTGATGCTGGGTTCGGGGCTGAGGCGGGTCAGCGCAGGCAGCAGCGTCAGGGCATATTGCGCGTTGGGCCCGCCCGACAGCGGCAGCAGCCAGTGATTGAATCGAGTCTCTTCGCCCAGCTTGACCAGCACCACGTCGCAGGGGGCCTGGCGAATCAGGGTGTCTACCGTTGTGCCAAATACGCGCCCTGGCGTGCTGGTGCTGCCTTTCCAGCCCATCAGCACCAGGTTAATATGCCGCGCCTTGATGGCCTCTAGCATGGCCTGGGCTGCGTCGTGGGCCACCCGAATCTGCGTATGCACAGGAACCTGCCAGTCTTGCCCCAAATGCTCAATCTGCCGCAGCAAGCGCCGCGCCTGGGTGGTGCGGACGGCGGTTTCTGAGGGTGGATGGGCCCGCGACACCAGGATGACGTGCAGCACCTCTAGCTCATAGCCCCGCTCCTGGGCGATCGCCCCCGCCAGTTTCACCAAAATCGGAGCCGTCTGGGGATTGCTGACGGGCAGCAGCAGCCGACCCCGACCCGTGGCGGGCGATCGCGTCCGATAAACTTCATAGGAGGGCGCGGGACGGGGCCCCAGTTGCAGCGACTCGCCCGTGAGCTGATCCGACTCGGCGCGAATAATGTCGGCGCGGGTGATAATGCCTACTAGCTTTGGTCCATCCGTGACGGGTAAGCGGCTGACCTTAAACCGATTCAGCAAAAACAGCACATGGGTCAGCGAGTCGGACGGGCGGACGGTTACGGGCTGGGCCGTCATCACGTCCGACAGGGTGGCAGCCGCAGGGTTGGACGGTTGCCGCTCTGGAGCCGACAGATCGCTCTGGGTGACGATGCCCACCAGCCGTCCGTTGTCTACAACCGGAAACCCGCGATGGTGCGATCGCGCAAAGGCCTGCTTCGCCTCATCCAGCGACAAACTGCTCGACAGCGTTTCCACCCGCCGCTGCATCACCGCTGCCGCCGTTAGCTTTTGCCAAGGCGCGGGCTGGGTTCCTGGCGACTGAATCTGGATGCCGTTCCACTCCAGCAGTCGAGTATAAAACGAACTGCCCACCAGCCGCTGCGCCACCAGATAGGCAATGCCTGAGCCAATCATCAGCGGCAGCACCAGGTTGAAATTGGCTGTAATCTCAAACACGATGACGATCGCTGTTACCGGGCCCCGCGTCACCGCGCTGAAAAATGCGCCCATCCCCGCCAGCGCATAGGTACTGGCCGGACTGACATGCGGCGCAAGCCCCAGCAGCGACTCCAGCCCGCTGCCCGTAATGCCCACCAGCGCTCCCAGCGCCGACCCCAAAATCAGCGACGGCGCAAAAATTCCCCCCGGCGCACCCGACCCGTAGGCCACCAGCGTCAGCAAAAACTTTGCGCCAAAGGCCAGCAGCAGCAAGTACCAGGCAGCATTGCCGCCGCTGAGCAGATCTTGCAGACCCGTGTTGTCCCGAAAGCTGTCGGGCAGTTGCGACACCACCAGCCCAGACAACAGCCCCGCCAGCCCAATCCGCCCCGGCAGCCCCAGCGGAAGCCGACGGTTGAGGGCCAGGCTGACGAAAATGCCCCGGCTAAACAGCGACCCCAGCAGCCCCGCCAGTAGCCCCAAAATCAGGAAGAGCGGCACATCGTAGAGCGAAAACGTGGCCTCGTAGGCGGTCATGCCCAGATCTAGGCTGAGGCTGCGGCCGCCCAGCACCCGCGACACGACTGCGCCTATGAAGGAAGCCAGAATCGCTGTGCCCAGCGTGATGCCAGAGAAATCTTGCAAAAACTCTTCCACCACGAACAAAACGCCCGCGATGGGGGCATTGAAGCCGGCCGCCAGTCCTGCCGCTGCGCCTGAAGCGATGAGCTGGCGACGATATTCTGGCGAGGTGGGAATCCACTGGCTGAGTTGGGCGGCCAAAGCCGCGCCAATTTGCACCGTCGGCCCCTGACGACCCAGGTTCAGGCCTGCGCCCAGAGTGAGAATAACGCTGACCAGTTTTACCAGGGCAACCCGCATATTGAGGGCGATCGCCACATTGGCCAGCGCCGCCTTCACCTGGGGAATGCCGCTGCCTGCCGCCTCCGGAGCCAGCCGCTCCACCAGGAACCCAGCCAGTCTGTAAACTGGTGCGACCATTGCACCCGCCACCCGCCCAGCCAGCCCACGCTCTGTTTGAGCATGACCGCTGCCAGCCCCGAAACCAGACCAATGACGCAGGCTTCCGCGATCGCAAACTGTTTGGAGCCATTGATCCAGCGCACATTGATCCAGTGCATTTGAAGAATTGGGAATGAGGGAGAGCGCAGAATAGCGGTGATAGCCGCCGGGCTACCCGTCCAACTGCTTCACCAAAAGCTGATTCGTCAGCTTCGGGTCGGCGCGGCCACCTGTTTGCTTCATAACCTGACCCACAAAAAAGCCCAGCATGTTCTTCTTGCCGCTGCGATATTTTTCCAGTTCGGCGGGATGAGCTTCCAGCACTTTGGCGATCGCCGCTTCGATTGCAGCCGGGTCGGAAATCTGAATCAGCCCCTTCTTTTCGACCAGTTCCTTGGCGGAGCCGCCTTGGGTCAGCAGCTCTGGCAGAATATCTTTGGCAATTTTGGTGCTGATGGTGTTGGACTCGATCAGCCTGATCATTTCCGCCAGGGTTTCGGGAGTCAGGGGCAGGTCAGCCAGGGTTTTCTTTTCGGTGTTGAGATAGCCGCTGATGTCGCCCATTAGCCAGTTGGCGGCCTGTTTGGCGGGTGCGCCTGCGGCCAGGGTCGCCTCAAAGTATTCCGCCATCGCGCGATCGTCCGTCAGCACGCGGGCATCGTAGGACGACAGCCCCAGGTCTTCTTCGTAGCGATGGCGCTTGGCAGCGGGCAGTTCCGGCAGTTCACGTTTCCATGCAGCAAGCTGTTCGGCAGAGACTTCGATGGGGCCGAGGTCGGGTTCGGGGAAATAGCGATAGTCGCTGGAGCCTTCCTTGACCCGCATACTGATGGTGCGCTGGCTGCCTTCTTCCCAGAGGCGCGTTTCTTGAACGAGGCGATCGCCCGCCTCCAGCACCTCAATCTGCCGCTCAATTTCGTAGTTAATTGCCCGCTCGATGGCATTGAAGGAATTCATGTTTTTGATTTCCACCTTCGTGCCAAATTTTTCTGATCCCACAGGACGGACAGAAATGTTCACATCGCAGCGCAGAGAACCCTCCTGCATGTTGCCATCCGACACCCCCAGATAGCGCATGATCCGGCGCAGTTCGCGGGCATATTCCGCTGCCTCTGCCCCAGAGCGCAGATCGGGTTCCGACACGATTTCAATCAGCGGCACGCCCGCCCGGTTATAGTCCACCAGCGAAAAGGTAGACCCAGAGAGGCGATCGCTCCCGCCATGCACCAGCTTGCCTGCATCTTCTTCCATGTGCAGCCGCGTAATGCCAATGCGCTTGCGAACGGGTTGCCCGTCTTCTTCTAGCTCGATTTCTAGCCAGCCATGCTCGGCGATTGGCAGGTCATACTGCGAAATTTGGTAGTTTTTCGGCAAATCAGGGTAGAAATACTGCTTGCGGTCAAACTTGCTGTAGGGTGCAATTTGACAGTTCAGCGCCAGCCCCGCCTTCACTGCGTATTCCAGCACCTTTTGATTCAGCACAGGCAGCGTCCCCGGCAGCCCCATACACACCGGGTCAATATTCGTGTTGGGGTCAGCGCCAAAAGCCGTCGAACTGCTGGAAAAAATCTTGGTTTCGGTGCTGAGCTGACAGTGTGTTTCCAGCCCGATGACGGCTTCGTATTGGGTCTTGGTGGCGGTGGTGGTCATAGAAAACTCTGGAAAGTCCAGTTCCAATCCTCTGATGCTTTATTGTATCGCTGCGCCTCGCGCTCTCAAGCCATTTCAGAAATCGGCACTCTGCGTGTACCGGGAAATCGTCCAACTGCGTGAATCCTAACTTCATCAGGCTTGAGGTTTGAGCCAAGGTCTGGTTGTATCCCTTGCAAAAGCCAGGAAAGGCGGGGCAGAATGCGGAATAGGAGGTGGGGGAGGCTATAAGGATGGTATATATTGTTGTCCAAGCTGATTTTGTCCGGGCTGATTTTATCCAAGCTGACTAGGCAAGGGGCTGGTCGTCTAAGCTGATTGTCCGAGCTTCAGCATTGTCCAAGCTTCAGGTTCAAGCTTCAGGTTCAAGCTTCAGGTTCAGGCTTCAGCGGCAAGTTAAATGGTCTTGGCAAATGGTTTTGGGTTTGTGGCGTGTGTTTGGAGAGGGGCGTGAGTACTGAATCGTCATCATTGGAATCGCTGGTGCGGGAAATTGGAGAAGCCGTCCTGGCAACGACGGAAACGGTTGATCAGCTAACGGGACACATGGATGCGTTGTCCAAGCAGGTGCAGCAGCAGGGCTACCAAATTTTCGCCCTGAGCGACACCGTACAGACTTTGGCAGAAAATCAGGATGCTACGCTAGAGCGCCTCGCTCAGTTGACGGACACGCTGCAACGGCTGGTGGCGGCGATTGAAGCCGATCCCGAATCTGCTTAAGAAGCTTTGCAGAATTGCGCTTTGCAGAATTGCGCTGGAACGCCAAAGGCATGTCAGGGATATGTCATAGGGATGTCAAAAACTTGGCAGAGATCCTGGAGGGCGATCGCCTAGGGTGAGTCCGGAGTACCTAGTTGGGTGATGACACTGACCCGACAAATATGAAATGGTTGCGAAAAGGTTGAATCGTCACACACCCGGTCGGCGGAGCCGATCGAACTACCCGGCAATCAGCGAGGGAGCGCAAGATATATGGTCAAAGCTAGTAGCATGGAAGCCAGCACCGAAGCTTGCACGAGAGCCAGCACTGAGGACTACATCGCTATGACGAGGGCTGAGTCGAGGTCGGAGGAACTAAAACGCGAGTGGCAGGCGCGGCTCCAGCAAGACCATCCCGGCCAGCCCGCAATGCTCCAGGAGGCAATCTTGCGCTGGCTGTTGGGCGACGAGCCGCAGCGCTTCGATGAGATGACCCCAGTGCAAGTTATGGTGGCGCAGCAGGCGATGGACTATCGCTATCGCATTTTGCAGCAGCGCTATTTAGGAGTCCGACCAGACCAAGCTTACAAAAACCTGCTACAGCGTCTCAGCAGTCTGTTCCTGATTCGCAGCAAAGTCCGAACCTGGGTGGCGCTATCGCGCGATCGCCATCGCAGCGTCATGGATGTGCTGCAAGAAGTGATTCAGGAACTCATTCAAAACGACTCCTATATTCGCCAGCAGGTGCAGTGGATCGCCTGCTGCACCAATCAGCCCCGCCTGCGGGACGGGCTAATGCTGGCCAGCATTGAGGAATACTGCCTGCGCCCCATCCGCAATCAGCCGCTGCTGGTCTATCGGTTTGTCAACTATCTGCGGCGCACCCAGCGCGGCGGCATGACTCAGGTTCCGACGGGCGAACTGATTCGGCTGGTATCGGAAGAAATTTCTCCTGACGATAGCGACAGCGCCATGAGCCTGCTCGATTCTCAGGCGCTGAGTCAGTACGAGCAGCAGCGCGATTGGGAGGAACAGCAGGCCCTGCGCGACGAGGTAAAGCAAACGTTTCTGGACTATCTCGCTCAGGAAGTAGACCCGCTGGCGGCGCAATGGCTCCGGCTGCATCTCCAAGGCAAGTCGCAGGAGGCGATCGCTACGGCGCTGGGGGTTCCGGTCAAGCAGGTTTATCGACTGCGGGAAAAAATTAGCTATCACGCCCTGCGTGTGTTTGCCATTAAGGCCGAGTCCGAATTGGTCATGACCTGGCTGGGCACCTCAGTAGACAATAACTTGGGGCTTGCGCCTGATCAGTGGGATGAGTTCTATAACGCCCTCAGTCCAGAACAGCAGCAGTTAGTGCAGGATTTCAAAACCTGGAAAACCGCCGAGGCGATCGCCCAGCATCGCAATGTCAAGGTGAATCAAATTACTGGAGAATGGGTCAAGGTCTACCTGTCTGCCCATAGCCTGCGAAACTCGTCCCAGTCTGACGACTCCGACAACTCAGAATCGGCCTGAGCCATCCGCCGCAAACGCAGGCAGGGCAGGCTGGCGGCTTGCGGATGGCGATTTGCAGCAAGACTGGGTATGCTTGAGTGAACAAACCGCCAAGGGTGCTGGAAGCGGCTTGCTTTCATCATGGTCAATCATGGTCAAACCCAAAGATTGAGAACGGTGCGATTTTATGACCTCCCCGCTCAACAAAAAAGTCGGGGCAACATCTGCCGACGCTCAGTATCGGTCGGTTTTGTCTCATTTTCCAGGCAGCCTCGCGCAGTCGCTAGACCTCCAGCAGATGTTTGTCTTGATTGACGGCATCTTGCCCTTTGAAGCGTGTTTGTATTATCAAGTGCTGCCGCTAAAGCTGGAAGACAACTGCCTGCTGCTGGGCATGGTCAACCCCGAAGACAGCCCGGCCGCAGACTATGTGCGCCGCATTATCGCCTACCACAACTACTATCCCAAGCCCCAGCCGATTTCGTCTGATGCGCTCCAGGCATCCCTTTCTGCCTATTTGCACTACACGGGCAGCCGCACCGCCCAGCCCAGCCCACCCGCTGGCGTAGAAGAGACAGACCGTTCGGGCGATCGCGCCAACACCAGGGATGAGGCCGAAGCCGATCGTCGTCCACGAGTTGCCCCCCGCATCCGTACCGAGCAAAAGCTAGACCGCAATACCCAGCCAACGCTGGTGGTTGATAGCCCAGAAGATTTGAGCCAGGAGCTTGCGCCGCCCCGGTTTCGTCCGATTTATGCGCCCTCGGACACGCCACCCGCCGCACCAGAGCCAGCGCCGGAACCTGCTCAGCCGGAACCCATTCAGCCGGAACCTGTTCAGCCTGCTCTGATGGCAGAGCCAGAGGGGCGATTGCCCGAAAATCCCTTTGAGCCATTTCCAGATCTGGACTCGCTTTCCGATGTAGCCAGTGCATCACGGGCTGACGCAAGACCAGAGCCAATTCACGGTGAACCCAAGGTGGCGCTGAGCCGCGATTCTGCCGAAGAGAATCCGGTTTCGTCCCCACCCACGGCAAAGCGGAGTGCCGAAGCCCCACCCTCGGAGGCAGTGTTTTTGGATGAAGACGAGCTAGCAGAATCCATCTCTGCGATTCAAAGGCAGGAAGAGCCGTTGCCCACCCCGGCGATTGCCCCGGATATTCCCCTGGAAACCCTGCAAGACTACCTCGCGACCTTCATCAACGTCGAGCAGCCGCCCCAAGTGCCGACGCAGTTAATGACACCGATTCCGCCGCTCGTCGTGCAGCTAAACCATCTCAGCCGTCCAGCAGAAACCCTGGCCACCCTGCCCCCCCCAGAATTGCTGCAAGAACTGCTGGGACGAGTCCTGATCGGCGGCATTGGGCGGCTCTATTTCGAGCATCAGCCCCGCTATGGGCGCATTCTCTGGAGCCAAAACGGGGTGCTGCAATCCGTCATCGATCGCCTGGATTTGCGCCATTTTCGAGGCATCATCGCCGAACTGAAGCAGCTTGCTGGGCTGCCGCTGGTGCCAGTCGAACAGCCCCGCCAGGTTGAAATCGAGCGATTGCACGAGCGGACAAGACTCCTCCTGCGCTTCCGCTTTATCCCCACCGAACAGGGCGAAGAGGCGACGCTACAAATTTTACGCGGAGCCGCGCTGAAGTTTTATCAGCAGCAGCAAATCGCTACGTTAGAGCGAGATGCCCTGCGAATTGCCCGACAACTCCAGACCAAGCTAAACGAAATCCGCGATCGCGCTCGTCTAGAGTCGGGCATGGTCGCCGCGAAGCTGGAGGTGTTGCCCGCCCTCAGCCAAATTATCAAAACCATTGAGGAACAGGTAGACAGCCTGAAACCGGAACCTGTTGATTCGCCAGAAGATGCACCCCCTTGAGTGGACGCAGGCATCAGCGAATGAAGCTAGGGCGTGCTTTAAAACCCTCTGATCTCCCCTTAGCCGCCCTTAAAAAGGGGGGAACCGAGCCAAACTGCCCCGGAAGTCCCCCTTAATACCCTTAATAAGGGGGATTTAAGGGGGATCGACTCAAGACAATTAACGATCTAGAGAGTTTTAAGACACTGCCTAGGGCGTAGATGCAGCAGAGCAAGAGGGCAAACGTTTGTGTTCTTTTTTCTCCTGTGCCCTTTTCTTCTACGCCCTCTTCTTCAAAGAGTCGCGATTACATCGCAATTATCCAGAAAGCAAATACAAGAAAGCAAAATGGGGCGAGTTGCTTCAACTCACCCCACTTTTTGACGGGCCAGGAGGGATTCGAACCCCCGACACCGTGGTCCGTAGCCACGTGCTCTAGTCCACTGAGCTACAGGCCCCTGTCAGAAACTCTATACTATCACACGACATCAACACAATTAGGCGCATGAACCAAAATTCTGCTGAAAAATCTCTGCCCAACCTGACCCATCTGGACGCAACCGGGCAGGCACACATGGTGGATGTGTCGGCTAAGGCGGCCACTGTGCGGACGGCGATCGCCCTGGGGCAAATTCAGATGCAGCCCGAAACCCTGGCGGCCATTGAAGCGGGCAATGCACCCAAGGGCGACGTGCTGGGCACGGCCAGGTTGGCGGGCATCATGGCAGCCAAGCAAACCGCTAACCTGATTCCCCTCTGTCACCCGCTCCCCCTGCAAAAAGTAGACGTTCAGATTACGCCAAATCCAGACCTGCCCGGTTACGACATCCGCGCTGAGGTGCGCCTCAAAGCCGAAACAGGGGTGGAAATGGAAGCGCTAACTGCCATTTCGGTCGCAGCACTGACGCTCTACGACATGGCCAAAGCCCTGGAAAAATCGATGAAAATTACGAACATTCGCCTGCTCAGCAAAACGGGCGGCAAGTCGGGCGATTATCTGGCCGCGCAATAGCGAATCCTGTGAAAAGTCAGCATGTTCTTGTGCTTGCTTCTTGTTCTCGCAGGGTGTGTACGCTGTGCTGAAAAGACAAGAATTTCGCCCCCCTCGCCTTGCTCACTTGCTTCAACAGACGGACACACTGTACGGTCGCGCTGTGCGGTTATTGGGCGGACACGCTGTGGAGTTACGCTGTGCGGTCACGGTGTACAGCCACACTGTGCGGTCACGTTGTGGAGTCATGGTGTATAACCGCACTGTGGGGTCACGCTGTGAGGCCACGCTGTACGATGTCACTCACACCGTACAATGAAAGCTGAATGGTCATCCCGACAGTTCATCCTGACAGTTCATCCCGGATAATAGTATGCCTCCCCGCTGGCCCCGCGAACCCGACCGCAACGACCCCGCCTTTCGCAAGCTAGACGACCGCATGACCTTTGCCACCCACGTTGCAGCGTTCATTGCGGTCAACTCTGGCGTGTGGTTCTTTCGACTTGTGCAAGCGCAGACCTGGCCCTGGACCGTGTGGTTTAGCGGGCTATGGCTGGCGGCCTTGGTGGCGCATGGGGTGTATATCTTTGCGATCGCCGACTATTCTGGCCCGGTTACCAAGCCCAACGCAAAATCCCCTTGAGGTGCGTCCTGAAACGGCAATTCTCGATAGATTGCAGCCCTACCTGACTGTTCATTCCACCCATTAATACGGCTTATTAACACGGCGTAACTATGGCATATTCCAATTCTTCCGAAGCCATCGAGGCCCTGGCCGCAGAACTGGGCAAAGAGGTGTATATCGACGTAGCCAAGTGGCATCTGTATCTCCGCGATGCTCACCTCAACACCCCCCTGGCAGAGCAGATCTATCCCTTGCTTGAAAAAGGCGTGCCGACCGAGGACGAGGTGCTGGGGATTCTGCGCGGCATTCCCGTCAAGCTAGGTGGCGGCAAGCACGAAGTCTCTCTGCTGGATCTACTGCCCGTGCAGTCCCAAATCCAATTGATGGACATTGTGGAAGCGTTTCAGCAAAAGCTCTGAATCATCTGAATAAACAGGCTGTAGGCTCTGCACCTTGCCCGTCCAGCACCTTACTTATTTATTTTTATTACCTGTCTACCTGTCTAAAGGTCTTGTCTAACAAGTCTTGTCCCGGTTCTATATCCGCCCGACTCGTAGAAAAATATCCCAGCAGACGGTCTTGGGCAGGGTCGGGTCGCCCCAGGCAGCCGAAAGGCGATCGCCCCACTCTTTCAATCCCTCCCAGCCCTCTGCGTCGGCATAGCGCTGTACCGCAGACCAGGTAGAAATGCAGCCCAAAATGATCTCCGGAGTCCACTGCACGGTCTGGCGAAAGGTGGGTGCAGGCAGTTCCTCAAACGGAAATGGAGCAGTCTGATAGTGGTCATGCACCAGTTGCACTTCGGGCGGCTGCATCGGCAGGATGAGCGAATAGAGTTCGTCGATCAGCGCGGCCACGGCGGGCGTGGCCTCGGCGACCCGGAATAAATCGCTGCACCAGGCCGCAATCACGCCGCCTGGCCGGCCCACGCGATTCACCTCGGCATAGAACCCGTCTAGCGGCAGCCAGTGCAGCGCCAGCCCGACCGTAATCAGGTCTACGCAGTGGTCGGGCAGACCGCTGGCCTCTGCGGGCGCAACCGAATACTGAATTCGCTCGTGGGGAAAGGCGTTGGCGATTTGGCTGGCGCTGGCATCCGTCGCGTAGATGGTTTCAAAATGGGGCACTAGCCCGATCGCAACTTGCCCGTTGCCTGTGGCGCAATCCCAGGCTGCGTCGTGTCTTGTTGCCGTTTTGACTAGGTAGGCGTACAGCTCGTCGGGATAGCCCGGACGATACTTGGCATAGCGGCTTGCCTGACGCGAGAAATAGTCTTTGAAAATAAGAGCCACGGAATAGGAGCCACGGGTAAATGGCAAAGGACCAGGAATTAGACCGACGGCGTTCAGCGAAGATCTAGAAGATCTGGTGGACGGGCGATCGCCCTAAGCCACGAACCAGCCCAATCTTAACCCCAAACCCCGGCTAGCGACGACGCAGTAGCGGGTTGCAGCGCTGACGGCTCACACCATCTCGCAACCCTTCGACCACGCTCTCAGCCCGACAGGCCTCCCAGGCGATTTGGTTGGCGTGGCGTTGGGGAAGCTGGTCTTCTTTTTCCAGCGCCCGCTGAAAGAACGCTAGGCTTTCATGATACTTCTCCTGGCGTACTAGAATCTGTGCCTTGAGATAGTAAAGATCGGGATTGTCAGGCGTTTCTGCGAGAGCCTGGTCAACCGCCGCCATCGCGGGTTCAAACTGTTCCAGATCCCGATAGCCGATGGCGATTCCCCGCTGTGCTAGGTATTCGGGCCCGGCGAAATTTTGCAGCTTTTCCAAAGCCTGTTCTGGGCTGCTGAAGGGCAGGTTTGTAGCCAGGAACAGTTCGATGTATCCCTTCACCAAATTTAGCTCTGGGTCGTCGGGGGCAATGCGTTCGGCCTCGCCCAAGGCGCTGAAGGCTCGCTGAAGTTCGCGGAGGACGGTGGGCATGGCGGCAACGGTGCTTTGGGTGGAGACGGCATACCCGCCTTCCAGGAAGTGTCCCACTGCTCGGTAAATGTTGCCCCGCAGCGGATCGCTTTGCATCAGCCGTTCTGCCGATCGCCGAGTTTGGGTAGCGCGATCGCGCAGGGTATCCCAATCCCGGTTCAGGTAGGCCAGCGACGCGGCCAGGGCGTGGGCCAGCGGCTCATTGCGCGAGGCGTTCTCTAAAAAGGCTGCCGCTTGAGCGTAGTTGCCTTCGGCAAACATGGCGGTGAAGGCGGCTTCGGTGGTGCGGTCGATGTTGCGGGGGTTGGCGCTGCGAAACGGATCGGCTAGGGCGGGCAGTGCCAGACTGTGAAGCGCGATCGCCAGTCCTCCAGCCACCGAACCGAGCGATCGCCAGAGTTGCTGGGCGGGCGATCGCCCCGTTTGGCGACCAGGCTGGGAATTGCGGACACCGCCACTCCGGCGCGAGACGAGAACCGCTGCAATCGACATAGCTCACCTATCTCCAGAAATTGTGAAAACCACGTGAAAACCACTAAGTGCAAAAGCTACTAGCGAAGATTACTTGCGAAAATTACTAGAGTGTTAAAACCACTACAGTCGAACCCTGCTCTAGTGTACGAACTGTTTTGGGTAGATGCCAGAGCGTTCCCTACTGCCCTACTCGCATGTCCTGAAAATAGAGGCTTGGATCTTGCGCGACCCAGCCCAGGTCAGAATTTGAGCGGACTTCAAACCGCAGCAGGGGTTCCTGATCAGGGGCGCTGCGACCAACCGTGCCGAGGCGATCGCCCGCCTGCACCCGCTGCCCCACCTGAACCTGAATCGTCCCCAACTGGGCGTATCGCGTTTGCAACCCTTCGGGATGATTGACGACGACTAGGTTGCCGTAGTTTCCCTGATTGGCCGCAAAGGCGACTGTGCCTTCGCCCGCTGACACCACCGGGTTTCCTTCGCTGGCTGCCAGGTCTACGCCGCTGTTAAACACGACCTGCCCCGATCGCGGATCGATTTGCCAGCCATAGCCCTTGATCACCAGCGCCGCCGTTGGGCTACCCAGGGGATGGGTTCTCAGAATCGCCGCCGCCCGATCGGGGCTGGTAATTCTGGGGCGAGCATTGGGGGCTGCGGCCGCCCCCAACGCTGTACCTCCGGCCGCTGGGTTTGTCGAAGATAGCGTTGCACCGGGGATGAACGCAACCCGACCCGGCGGGCGACAGCCGTTTGCCTCAAACAGCACATCTGCCCGCACGCGATATTGCTGCGCTAGGTCGCGCCAGGTGCGTCCGGCCGGAACCTCTACCCGCAGCCCGTTGATCGGCGGAATCAGCAGACTGGTTCCCACGGGCAGATTGCCCTGCCGCAGCACGGGGTTCATGCCGATCAGGGTTTCTGCCGTCAGGTTGTGGCGCTGGGCTAGGCTGGCGATCGTGTCTCCGGCGCGGGTCTGGTAGCGGGTCATCCGGGACAGCACGGGCGCAGGGCAGAGCGAGTCGGTGGGTGCATCGGCGGCCTGGGCAATCGATAGGGCACGGGCTGGGGACGGATCGGGCAGGCTGGCTTGGGCGATCGCCCCTTGACTTATACCTACGACCCCCAATCCCAGCAAAACCATCCCACCCAAATTAGCGCCCCGGCGCTTGCGATATGCCTGAAATTTCTCGCTCATGGATAACCCTTCTCTAACCAACGTTTCACCAAGATTTGCTCAAAAACTTGCTCAAATGTCTCCATCCTAGCCAGCCAAAAACCGCTCTTGTGAGAGATTTCCTGGATTCTTCCCTGCAAAAAAATCCAAGAAAGATTACGCTGGAAGCGATCGCCCTAATGAGCAAGACCGAAGCGCCTGTCTGACGGCTACTTTAGAATCGCTCTGTATCGTTAAATCTTTACGCAGTCACCCCACAGCATTCCGCCTAAATCTCTGCCCGCCCGATCCCCTCGTCACTGCTTCTCAACTCCGTCTCATGGTCAAATCTTTGAAATCTTGGGGCATGTATGCCGCCGTGCTGATGATGGGTGTGGGTCTGGGCATGGCCGGACACGCGACTTGGCAGTCGTTCAGCCCCGTCCGCACCCCTCAGTCTTTGCCCAATCGCAGCCCTGCCAACATGCCACCGTCCCTAGCCCCCGTGGCGAACGAATCGCCGCCTGCGCCGCCGAGTGTTCCCAATGCCCAACCCTATAACTTCATTGCGGCTGCCGCAGAGCGCGTTGGCCCGGCCGTGGTGCGGATTGATGCATCCCGCACCGTGAGCCGGGTTCCGCCAGGAGCCAGCCCCTTCTTTCGTCGATTTTTTGGCGAGGAGGGCCCGAGCGCCCCGGAGCGGCTGCGGCGGGGCACGGGGTCTGGCTTTGTGATTTCACCCAATGGGCAGATCATCACCAATGCCCATGTGGTGGAAGGAGCCGACACGGTGCGTGTAACGCTGAGGGACGGGCGCGAGTTTGAGGGCCGGGTGGTGGGTGCAGATGAGGTGACGGATGTGGCGGCGATCGCCATCGATGCGACCGATTTGCCAACTGTGACGCTGGGCGGCTCGACCAACTTGGTTCCGGGACAATGGGCGATCGCCATCGGCAATCCTTTGGGACTGGACAACACGGTGACGGCGGGCATCATCAGCGCTACGGGACGCTCCAGTTCCGAAGTCGGTAGCCCCGATCGGCGAGTTCGTTTCATCCAAACCGACGCAGCGATTAATCCCGGCAATTCCGGCGGCCCGCTGCTCAACGACCAAGGCGAGGTCATTGGCATGAACACGGCCATTCGCGCCAACGCGCAGGGGCTGGGTTTCGCCATCCCCATCGAAACCGCCAAGCGAATTGCCGACCAGCTTTTTGCCACGGGACAGGTCGCGCATCCGTTTTTGGGCATTCAAATGACCAACCTTACCCCGGCGCTCAAGGAAGAATTGCAGCAAAACGTCGAAGATCCGCCCTTCGATCCGTCAAAACTCGCGGTCGATCGGGGCGTTCTCATTCTCCAGGTATTGGAAAATACCCCCGCTGCCACGGCCGGACTTCAGCCCGGAGACGTGATTCTGAAGGTGGGTGGCGTTCCTGTTAACACTGCATCCGACGTGCAGGAGCAGGTGGATAGTAGCAAAATCGGCGATCTGCTGGCGCTAGAAATTAACCGGGAGGGTGAGGTTTTGGAAATTGGCGTGCGGCCCACAACCCTGCCGCGATCGCAGAATTAACCGCAGAATCGGCAGAATTAACCCCCAGAATCAACCCCCAGAATCAACCTACTGAGCAACATCACATGCTAGCTGCCAGACGACTCATCGCCGCTATCGCGAAACGAGCCAAACGCATCAGCCACGCTGACTTCTAGCTCCATGCGCTGCTCCATGCGCCGCAGGAAATAGCCCGTCATCATGGCAGAGGCGAGCAGCCCCGCCAGATTGTCGCGATCGGTTGTGATTTGCATCGTGAAGGCTTCTGAGGGCAGCATTCCCACTAAACCCTGCACGTTTTGCGAAATGATGTCTTTGATTTCTGGGCTGACAGACCGAGCTACTCGCGCCAGCACCTCTGGCGACTGGTGCTGGAGATACTTCAACAGTTCGTTGGCTTGCATCTCTTCGGCGCTACTGCCAAACAGTTCGGTGCTGTCGGGGTCAAAGTTCATAGGAACCCAGGAAGTCACGATAAGATTGAATCCTATTGTTACATTTATATTTGCGCCTGTGACAACGCTCCTTAAGGGAAATTACGGAACTTGATTAAACCATGACTCAGTATGACGCGCAGCCAAGTCGGGAATGGTGGGCCCAGCGCTGGGTTGATGTGCTGGAGTCGTTTGGCTGGGTGCGTCGTCTGGCCCGCGCCCGCAACTATGCCCGCGAAGGCAATGTGCTGTCGATCGAATTTCGCGGCGCGAAGGTTCATGCGCGGGTTCAGGGTACTGCGCCAGAGCCATACAAGGTCACGCTGTCCCTCGATCCGTTTGATGATGAGCAGTGGCAGTATGTGATTGAATCTCTGTCTCAGCAGGCGATTTTTTCTGCCAAACTGCTGGCGGGCGAGATGCCGCAGAATATTGAAGAAGTTTTCACGGCTAACGGACTGAGCCTGTTCCCGTTTACCAAGTTTGATATCCACAGCCGCTGTTCTTGCCCAGACCCAGCGAATCCCTGCAAGCACATTGGGGCGGTGTATTACGTGCTGGGCGATCGCTTTAGTGAAGATCCCTTCGTCCTGTTTCAGTTGCGGGGGCGCACCAAGGAGCAGATTATCAGCGAACTGCGTCGGCTCCGCAGCGCCAGTCCCGATGCGCCGCCGCCAGAAGAAACACCCAATCCGCTGACCGCTCCGCCAGTTTCCGCGTCTTCGGCGATCGCCCTGCAAACCTTCTGGCAGTATGACCAGCAGCTAGAGCCGTCGCTTGTGGTTATTGCGCCGCCGCCCAGTTCAGAAACTGTCCTCGATTTGCTGGGGCAGATGCCGCTGCGTTCCGAGGGCAGTACGTCGGGGTCGGTTTCTGCCCATGCGGTGAATGAGTATCTCCGCAGCCTCTACAGTCAGGTGGCGCAGCAGGCCGTGCTGTCTGCGATGACGGCCGGAACCCAGCCAGAAGAAAGCTGAGTCGGCAAGCTGAGTGAATGCTGGAGTATACGCTAAGTAAATGCTAGGTTAACGCTAGGCAACGGGTTCGGGGGTCTGGTTCAGGAACGCCTCGATGGTTTCCATGTAAGTTTCTGCGTCTTCCAGCATGGGGAAGTGTCCTGTCTCGGCGATGACGCGGTGGGTGATGCAATCGCTCAGGCTGGCGGCCTGCTGCCCCATCGAGGCAGGGATAATCTGGTCGTATTCGCCGGAAATGAGCAGTGTGGGAACCGTGAGGCGGGCAAATTCCTGCGGCATCACGTCCACGGCCTTTTTGCTGACGGCAGTGTAAATTGTGCCCAGGGCCGCCTCGTAGTCGGCATCGAGATAGTCGGCCAGAAACGCGCGGCGATCGCCCGCCGGAATCGAACGACGCAGGAACCGCGCCATAAACAGTTGGTCTACCAGCGGGATATGCCGCAGCCAGCCGGGGCGAAAATCCACCACGTACTTGCCAAAGCGGTAGAAGGCTTCAAACGCCTGCTGGTTATATTCAAAAATGCCGCTGCACGTCAGGATGGCGCGATCGACCCGCTCAGCGTATTGGTTCAAGAAAAAAACGGCGATCGACGCTCCGGTGGAATGGGCATTCAGCGTCACCCGCTCCAGTCCGAACTCGTCGAGCAGCAGCGCTAGGTCGTCTGCATAGGTTTCTAGCTCATAGCCGATGGCGGCTACGGTTTCTGGAATGGGGCGGGGCAAGTGCGATCGCCCAAATCCCCGCAGGTCGTACAGCAAACAGTCGTATTGCGACATCAGCCGCCGAGCCGTCGATTCCCAATAGCGGGCCGACCCCGCCCAACCGTGCAAAAACACTAGTACGGGCCGGCTTCCAGACGGCGCTGAGCCGGATTCACAAATCCATTCGTAATAGTGATCAACGCCGCGAATCGAGCAGTAAGGCATCGAGTAAACCCTGACCTCGCAAACCCTCAGGCAGACTCCGGCTTCGGCAGAGAAGATGGGTGCATCAGCAACTCCGCAGTCGAGCGCATTTCCACCATCTCGCGAGTGATGGCGCAGCGCGTCACGTCCTTGCGCGACGGCAACTCGTACATCACATCCAGCATCAGTTCTTCCACAATGCTGCGGAGGGCGCGGGCCCCGGTCTTGCGGCGGTAGGCTTCCTTGGCGATCGCCCGAATCGCGTCCGGCTTAAACTCAAGCTGCACGTTATCCATCTTCATCAGCTTTTGGTACTGCTTGACCAGTGCGCTGCGGGGTTCCGTCAAGATTGCAGCCAGCGCATCCTCGTCCAGCGGGTTGACCACCGCCATCACCGGAACGCGCCCGATAAACTCCGGAATCAGCCCAAACTTAACCAGATCATCCGGCTCCAGATGCTTCAGCACATCTGCCGTGCGCTTGTCTTTGGACTGCTGCGCCTCTCCCGGCTGCACAAAGCCCATCGACTTCTTCCCGATCCGCTGCTCCACAGCCTTTTCCAGACCCACAAACGCGCCGCCGCAGATAAAGAGAATATTACTCGTGTCTATCTGGATGCAATCCTGATAGGGATGCTTCCGCCCGCCCTGGGGAGGAACATTGGCAACCGTCCCCTCCAGCATCTTCAGCAACGCTTGCTGCACGCCCTCACCCGACACATCCCGCGTAATCGAGGGATTTTCGCTCTTGCGAGCAATTTTGTCTATCTCGTCGATGTAGATAATTCCACGCTGCGCCTCTTCTACGTCCAGATCCGCAACCTGCAACAGCCGCAGCAGAATATTCTCCACGTCTTCGCCGACATATCCTGCTTCAGTTAACGTTGTCGCATCAGCCACCGCAAAGGGCACGTCTAGCATCTCTGCCAGGGTTTGAGCCAGCAGCGTCTTGCCGCAGCCCGTCGGGCCAATCAACAAGATATTGGACTTTTGCAGCTCAACGGCATCGTCTGCCTTCCCACCGTTAGCAGCCTTACTCTGCACAAAGCTAAGGCGCTTGTAGTGGTTATACACCGCGACCGAGAGGATCTTCTTGGCTTCGTCCTGCCCGATGACATGCTCATCTAGGTGTTTCTTAATCTCGCGGGGCTTGGGAATCTGGTTTAGAGAGAGGCGTGGCGCACGGGTCGCCCGCTTTTCAGGCTGCTGCTCTCGGCGGGGCGAGGGTTGGGGCACGGTGGAACTAGAGTCAAATAGCTCCTCATCCAAGATTTCGTTGCACAAATCCACACACTCATCGCAAATGTAGACCCCTGGGCCGGCGATGAGCTTGCGAACCTGCTCCTGCGACTTACCACAAAACGAACATTTCAGATGAGAGTCGTATTTTGACATGGTCGCCTCTTAATTCACTGCGGAGAGGGTCTCTCTGGCATCGGATATGCCCGGCCGAGAAACAACCTGATCAATTAACCCGTAGGCCTTCGCTTCTTCAGCAGACATAAAGAAGTCGCGCTCTGTGTCCGCTTCTATGCGTTCAAGAGGCTGCCCCGTATGCTGTGCCAATAGCTCGTTCAGCGTTCGCTTATGATACAAAATTTCTCTCGCCTGGATCTCAATATCCACAGCTTGCCCCTGGGCACCTCCCAGCGGCTGGTGAATCATAATCCGGGAACTGGGCAGGGATAGACGCTTGCCCTTAGTGCCCCCCGACAGCAAAAACGCGCCCATGCTAGCGGCCAAACCGTAGCAAATCGTAACAACATCGGGGCGAATCTGCTTCATCGTGTCGTAGATGGCCATTCCTGCTGTGACGGAGCCACCCGGCGAGTTGATGTAAATTTGCACATCTTTTTCGGGATCTTCGGCATCTAGAAAAAGAAGCTGGGCAACTAGCAAATCTGCAACGTTGTCATCAATAGGAGTGCCCAAAAAAATGATTCGCTCTCGAAGCAACCGGGAATAGAGGTCAAAAGCTCGTTCACCCCGACCAGACTGCTCAACCACCATCGGAATGGTGTTCACCACGTCAAGGGGGTGTGGGGACAGAGACGAAACAGCCCCAACGAGATTGCTGCTAGCGTCGGATCTAGAAAAATGAGGCAGGACCATACAAAACCATTCAGCGACTTAAAAGAACTTTTGAATTCCAGAAGGGTAGGAAAGAATGAGCGTCTGAGGAGGCTTCTGCAAAGGAGATTGGGCTAGAACGGGCGGCTATGCGGTACAGGGTAGAGGTGAGAGGCTTATGAGTTCTGATTCAGCGTAGCCACCGAAGACAGTTATTGGAAGACAGTTATTGGCTGCTATTAGCTACTATTGGCTGCATAAAGCTGCTCGATAGAGTTGTCTCCAAATCAAACCGTGCATCGTCGCCTTGTAGAGCAATTACAGGAACTAAAGCAACTTCTCCCGTTGTCTCTGCTGAGCGTTCCGTTTAGGTTTTAGTGATCAGAGGAGGGTTGCTGGGGAGCGCCTGCCTTGAAACGCTATTTAAGAGTCAAATCAAGAGTCAAATTCATCCAAGCTTGTGAGGAATTGAACCTACCAGATCTCAACTACATCTCAGCTAGATTTCAGCGGCATAGCCCTCGCTAAACTCGACAAAAACACGCTAAGCCCGGTATTGCCTGAATTAGGAGTACCATACCCGTCATTATGCCCTAAGTCGCAGGAGACGGGTAGGCAATCTCCAGAGGATTTATAGATTTGGCAGCGCCACGAACGGAAACTGTTACTTTCTGTAAAAGTGCTGAAATCCTCAAAAACGAATAAAGATGAAACTCAATGGCAGCTAGAGCAAGAAAACAACGTACTGCTTAGTATTGCTCAATCAACCTTCATCTTTTTTGGACTTAGGAGTGCTGCGCTTGCGGGCAGCAGGCTTGGCGGCTGCTTCCTCTGGCGCTTCCACCTCGGCGATCGCCTCTGATTCAGCACCTTCTGGGGATTCTGCTGCCGACTTGGCTGATTTTGAGCGGGTCGATTTGGATGTCTTCTCGGCGGGTGTAGCGGGAGCATCAGCTTCTGCCACGACTTCTGCCACGACTTCTACTGCTGCTTCTGGACTAGTGGGTTCTTCTGCCAGGGCAGGTTCGGGTTCAGCGCCAACCTCTACGGCATCCTCCGTGCTAGATGGCGTGCTGGATAGAGTGGCTGTGTCGGCCGCGTCGTCCTGGGTGGGTTCCATTTCCACTGGCTCTTCTTTCACCAGCGTTCCTTCAGGAACCAGTTCCACGGTGCTATTGGCTTCCAGGAACTCAAAGATTTTGTCGCGGATTAGGTCTTCCTCAATCACCTCCCGCAGGCGATCGCGATCGACAGACCGCCCCTCCAGATCGTCTAAGACCTCTTCAACTTTTGCTTCAACTTCAGCAGCATCCACTGTAATGGACTCCTGCTTGGCTACCTCACCCAGAGCCATCGTGCGCCGGAGGCGGGCGATCGCCTCAGGGCGGGACCGCTCTCGCATCATGTTTACCATCTCCGGTGTAAACATTTGCTTAATGTCCATACCCTGCTCAGCAAAGCGCATTGCCGTCTGGGTAATCATGTGATCCACCTCGCGGCGAATCAGGGTTTCGGGCAACTCAACTTCCAGATTGGCAACTAGCGCTTCGAGCAATGCTTCCTGCTTGTTTGCCTTGGTCTTGTCGTTGGCCTCGTCTTGGAAGCGTTTTTCCAGCGACTCGCGCAATTCTGCCAGGGTTTCAAACTCGCTGATGTCCTGAGCGAAATCGTCGTCCAGTTCCGGCAGTTCCTTTTCTTTGAGATCCTTCAGCGTCACCGTGAACACAGCGGGCTGACCGGCCAGATCTGCCTGCGAGTAATCTTCGGGGAATGTCGCCTCGATTTCCTTCGTCTCTCCGACCGACATGCCGATGATGCCTTCCACAAACCCAGGAATGAAGCGCCCTTCAGATAGTTCTACCTCGAAGTCCGTGGCGCTGCCGCCCGGAATTTCCTTCGGTTCATCGCCCGTGATCTGTCCCGAAAAGTCTATGACGGCGATGTCCTGCTCTTTTGCCGGGCGACCCTCGACGGGCACGCGCGTTGCCGATCGCTCTCGATAGCTTTCGAGGACTTCATCAACTCTTTCCGGTTTATAGAGGATTTCCTCTGCTTGAGCGGTTAGCCCTTTGTAATTAACCAGCTTGGCAGTTGGCGCAACGTCGATCGACAGCGAAACCGTCAGCGGTTTGCCTGGTTCGTATTGCTCCACCAGTTCCTCTAGGGACGAGCGCAGTTCTGCATTGCCCAGGGCATCGATCTTTTCTTGCTCAAGTACCTGACGGAGCGAGTCCTCGATCAACTCTTCGATAGCGGTAGCCTTGATGCTGCGGATGCCATAGCGCTGCAAAACAACCTGGCGTGGCACTTTTCCCTTGCGGAACCCAGGAATATTGGCTTGGCGGATAAGCTGTTGCAGGGTCTTTTCGTAGGCCTGCGAAGTAGACTCGGAGGGAATTTCAATCTCTAGCCCAAGCCGACTGGCCGGGAGTTTTTCCTGGGTAACTTTCATTCGATAATTTCTCGCAGCGTTGTTCAGAACAGCCCGTTCGGCATCGTCGCAATTAGCTATCGTAGCGGATTCTGTCTCAATCTGCATCTTGCTGTTGACACCGTTGCCACCTTTGAAACTAGCGCGAACCTCCCAGATCCTGCCTGAGTGCTTTGCCCTGAGCAAACCGGAAAAACAGATGAGTTAGAATACTGGCTTTGGAGTTGCCTCAAAATTCTATAAGCGTCTATCGCTAGGGTATTGGCTTAAGGCATACTCAACAGTACATCTTCCACTTGCGACTTGTACTTGCTAGTCGCGCTGTTTGAACTGTTTCATTTGAACTGTTTCACATGACCGAAGACTGGAGGAAATGAGTTTGTCGCAATCCTATCGAGTTGCCATTTTGGGGGCGACAGGAGCCGTTGGAACGGAACTGCTGAGCCTGCTAGAGGAGCGCCGCTTTCCGCTGGCTGATTTGAAGCTGCTGGCATCTCCCCGCTCGGCTGGGCAGACGCTCACGTTCCAGGGAGAGGCTCTGACTGTAGAAGCGGTGGGCGATCGCGCGTTCGACAATATCGACATCGTGCTGGCCTCGGCAGGCGGCTCTACTTCCAAAGCTTGGGCAGATCGGATTGTGGCTGCTGGCGCAGTGATGATCGACAACTCCAGCGCCTTTCGGATGCACCCAACGGTTCCTCTGGTGGTGCCAGAAGTCAACCCTGGCGCAGCGGCCGAGCATTCTGGCATCATTGCGAATCCCAACTGCACGACCATTTTGATGAACGTGGCGGTCTACCCACTGCATCGCGTGCAACCTGTCCAGCGCATCATAGCAGCGACCTACCAGTCTGCCAGTGGAGCTGGGGCACGAGCGATGGAAGAGGTGCGGCTCCAAAGCCAGGCCATTTTGGACGGCAAAGCGCCTGTGCCAGAAGTTTTGCCCTATCCGCTGGCGTTCAACCTGTTTCCTCACAACTCGCCTATGACTGAAACGGGGTATTGCGAGGAAGAAATGAAAATGGTGAACGAAACCCGCAAGATTTTTTCAGAGCCAAGTTTGCGGATTTCTGCGACCTGTGTTCGCGTCCCAGTCTTGCGGGCCCATTCCGAGGCCATCAACCTAGAGTTTGCCGCGCCCTTCAGCCCTGACCAGGCGAGAGAGATCTTGTCTCAGGCTCCTGGGGTCAAGCTTGTGGAAGACTGGCAGGCAAATTATTTTCCGATGCCGATGGATGCGACTGGACGGGATGAGGTGCTGGTCGGGCGGATTCGTCAGGATATTTCCCATCCTAACGGGCTAGAACTTTGGATCTGTGGCGACCAGATCCGCAAAGGAGCGGCGCTCAATGCGGTTCAAATTGCTGAGTTGCTGATTGAGAAAGACTGGCTGCGTCCGGCTGAGCGGGCGATCGCCACGCCACAGAGCTAGCGTTTCCGAATCCTGGAGCTAGAGACCTGATTATGACCATGTTTGGACGAGTCATTACGGCAATGGTGACCCCCTTTACCTCGGATGACGAGGTAGACTATGCCGCTGCCGAAGCTCTGACTGATTACCTCGTTACCCACGGCAGCGATGGGTTAGTGGTATGCGGCACCACGGGCGAATCGCCAACATTAAGCTGGGATGAAGAGTATCAACTGTTTCAAGTTGTGCAGAAAGCGGCGGCTGGACGCGCTAAGATATTAGCGGGAACTGGATCGAACTCTACTAAAGAGGCGATCGCCGCGACTCAGAAAGCTGAAAAGCTCGGTTTGGATGGATCGCTTCAGGTCGTCCCGTACTACAACAAGCCGCCCCAGGAAGGGTTATACCAACACTTTCGGGCGATCGCTGAGGCCTGCCCTGACCTAGCGATTATGTTGTACAACATTCCGGGACGGACAGGGCAGAATCTCACCGCTGAGACCATTGTTCGGCTTTCCGAACTGCCTAATGTGGTCGCAGTTAAGGAAGCAAGTGGTAATCTTGACCAAGTGAGCCAGATTCGACGTTCTACGCCGATGTCCTTCGGTATTTACGCTGGCGATGATTCTTTAACGTTGCCTATGCTGTCAATAGGGGGGCAGGGCGTGGTGAGCGTCGCTAGCCATCTAGTGGGTCTGAGTCTTCAAGAGATGATTCAGTCCTACGAGCAGGGTCAGGTTCAGCGTGCGGTTCAGATTCATCTCGAACTCTTTCCGCTGTTTAAGGCGCTGTTTGTGACTACGAATCCAATTCCGATCAAAGCTGCACTCAGGCTCCAGGGTTGGAAAGTTGGCGATGCTCGGTTACCATTGGCAGATGATCTTGCAGCAACGGAATCTTTGCTAAGCCGGGTGATGGCAGATTTGCATCTAGTTCCAGGAGCATAGTTAGCGCAAGAAGTTGGCAGCCGCCGATTAACATCAAGAAGGTTGGTCGCAAAGAACCCGTATCGCCTTGGCTAGGTACAGAGTTGGCATAGGGCAGTGGTGCGGCAAAGGGGTTAAGGGCACATTTAGATTTGGATGGATTTGGACAAAGGCGCTTAGATGCAGAACTGGGGCAGAACTCGCAGCAAGATTGTGAAATTGATAATCCGATGACTCTTGCCACTGCACTCAGCCGACCCTGACTTTCGAGCGATCGCCCGAAGCATCTTCCTCAGATTTCTTGAAAACTGAATATTGATTGGTAAAAGCTTTACAGTCTCGCAGGTTGAGGATTCTCAGCATCCTCTAGCATTAGACCGTATCTGCTAAGTATTAATTTCGCCAAGAAAGAGATCTTTCTGTTTATTAGCTTATAGACTTCTTCAGTGACTTATCTAACGCCTTCTGCTACCTCACATCACGTTTACTTCCTTGGGTTGTTCAAGTTAAAGATCGAGTTAAAAAACTGCATTAGAACTGTCATTAAAGTTACTTTGATGAAAGTCCTGGCCTCAACAGGAAACGCCCCCTTACTTTGAACTCCTTCAGTCTTTTCGTCACTTTTGAAAGAGGTGAAAGCGCCTGCCTATTCATCCTATTTGTTTGTATAGAGGCGATCGCCTAGAGACAGCTTCTCTTCAATTTTTAAGGAATCTCAGGTTTTTGGTAAATCTGAGGGAGGCTTCCAAGCCACGCTCGACTGCCGCTACCTTTTTGTCAATCCTTCTAATTCTTTTTTGTCAATTCTCTAAAGTTTCAAATCCAAACCTAGATCAAGGATCTACATGAGTCAAAACGACCAAAACTCCGCCCTCAAAATTATCCCTTTGGGAGGGCTGCATGAAATTGGTAAAAACACCTGCGTGTTTGAATATGCTGATGAAATCGTGTTGCTAGATGCAGGTCTGGCCTTTCCCACCGATGGAATGCACGGCGTAAATATCGTGCTGCCTGACACCACTTACCTGCGCGAAAATCGCCAGAAAATCAAGGGCATGATTGTCACGCATGGACACGAGGATCACATCGGCGGCATTCCCTTTCATCTCAAGCAGTTCGACATTCCGGTAATGTACGGGCCACGTCTGGCAATGGCGCTGCTAGAAGACAAACTGGAAGAAGCAGGGGTTGCCGATCGCACGGAACTACGCACCGTTCGCCCCCGTGAAATGGTGCGGATTGGCAAATATTTCCTGGTAGAGTATATCCGCAATACCCACTCCATTGCGGATAGTTTCAGCGTGGCAATTCACACCCCCTTGGGCGTTGTGATTCACACCGGAGACTTCAAATTTGACCATACGCCTGTGGATGGCGAATACTTCGATATTCAGCGTCTTGCAGAGCATGGCGAGAAGGGTGTCCTGTGTCTAATTAGCGACTCGACCAACTCAGAAGTGCCCGGACACACTCCATCTGAGCGCTCCGTTTTTCCCAATCTCGATCGCCACTTTAGTCAGGCAAAGGGACGGCTGATTGTCACCACCTTTGCTTCGTCGGTGCATCGGGTCAACATGATTTTGGAACTGGCGAAAAAACACGGGCGCGTCGTGTCGGTGCTGGGACGCTCGATGCTCAACGTCATTGCCCACGCCCGAAAACTGGGCTACATCAAGTGCGAGGACGATTTGTTCGTGCCGCTCAATATGGCCAACAAAATGCCCGATGAGAACGTGCTGATTTTGAGTACGGGGTCTCAAGGTGAGCCGATGGCTGCGATGACCCGGATTGCCAATCGAGAACACAAGCAGATCCAGATCCGTAAAGGGGATACGGTGATCTTTTCGGCGAACCCGATTCCTGGCAATACCATTGCTGTCGTCAACACGATTGACAAGCTGATGATGCAGGGGGCAAACGTGATTTATGGCCGTGACAAGGGCATTCACGTTTCGGGACACGGCGCACAGGAAGACCAGAAGCTCATGCTGGCGCTGACGCGACCGAAATTCTTCCTGCCCGTTCATGGCGAACATCGAATGCTCGTTAAGCACGCGGAAACCGCCCAGAGTATGGGCATTCCCGCCGAGAATATGGTGATTATTGACAATGGGGATGTGGTGGAACTGACCCAGGACAGCATTCGAGTAGCGGGTAAAGTGCCGTCGGGAATCGAACTGGTGGATTCTTCACGCTCTGGCGTGGTGCATCAGCGTGTGCTGAAAGAGCGGCAGCAGCTTGCCGAAGATGGCGTGGTGACGATCGCCGCGACGATTGGCTGGAATGGTGAGTTGGTGTCTGTCCCTGCAATCCACCTGCGGGGGGTCGTGACCTCCGTAGAGAAATCTCGGCTGGAGCGCTCTGTGATGCAAACCTTAGAAACCGTGCTGAGCGATCGCTGGAAAGAGGTGACTCACAATTTTGGCGACGGAGAAATTGACGTGGATTGGACGAAGCTACAGGCGACGCTGGAAGCCGAACTGCGCCGACAGTTGCGCCGCGAGTTTCAACGGAGTCCGCTACTGGTGTTTTTAATGCAAACGCCAATTAAGCCCGTTTCAGTGTCCAACGGCACTCGTCGGCTAGAGGCAGAAAAGGTGGCTTCTTAGTGTAGAGGCAGAAAAGGTGGCTTCTCAGGGGCTTCTTATCTTAGTGTCTTCTTAGACGACAAGCGACTAGACGGCGGATAAGTTCATAGATCAAGCAAGACAAAGAGGGACACAGCCTATCAACTGCGTCCCTCTTTTGCTTGACAGAGATTAACCCTAGCAGACTGGGCAGATGCACTCAACTCAAAAATCTTGAGCGCTCTATCCAGCGGGCTTAACCACGATCCAGCGACCCGTCTGTGGATCGCGATAGGTTGTGAATGGGTTGGTTTTCAGGCTTTTTGGGCGATCGCCCGACGACTCGATCAGCGTAGCAGGCTGTGCAAACGGTGGGTTCTGGTTCTCCATAACGACGCACCCCAGAAGGCTTATTTAGGCGGGACTCTTAACCTAGATGAACGCCATTATAGGCAGCCCATTTTGCAGGTGGAAGCAGGGGAAAACCCCATATTTTCAAAATTCCAGACAATAGCTTCAAAGTGAAAACCGAGACTATCCCTTCGCTGCCTTTGCCTCCAAACTTTCCAGACGGCTCTTGAGCGTTTGATTGTCCTTCTTGAGCTGATCCAGCTCTTGTTGAAGTTTCTTTACAGCCTGATCCTGACCCGCATTTTTCATCACCCGCTGCACCGCTTCTTCGGCAATACGGCGAACGCGACCATCGGGGGTGCGGTCTGCAAGCGATTGCAGCACTGTGGCGGCGCGAGTGGTTTGCATCTGTCCCAAGGCCATCACCACAGACACCTGGGTCAAAAAGAACGACTCATCCGACAACTCCCGCAGCCGATCGAGAATGCGCTCGACCTGGGGTTTTTCTTGCCCAAGGGACACCGCCCCTAGCGCCCGAATTGCGGCCAGTCGAAGTGCCTGCGGTATGCCCATCGCCGTGTAGTCCAAAATTAGCTCCAGCGCCGCTGCCGATTCTTTCAGCTTGCTCAAGCCGCCGATGGCCCCACTGCGAACCGTTTCGTTCCACCCGGCGCGGGTGTCCAGCACCTCTCGAAACAGCTTGATTACCTTTTCTTCTTTGGACTTGCCGTTGAGCGGGCTGGCAGCCACCGTGCCGAGCGATCGCAGCGCTGCGGCCTCTACGTAGTAGCTGGGGTCGCCCTTTTCGGCTACGGTTTTAATTGCCTTATAGCTCTCCTGGGTTTTGATCTGGGCTAGCGCTTCGACGACCGACCGTCGCACTCGCGCATCGGCATCCTTTAACCCTTCTAGCAGTGCTTCTAGCGATTGATCCAGCTTGATTGAAGCCAGTTCTGCGGCCACCTCTGCCCGCACGCCCCAAAACGGATCGTGCGCCAAGGCATGACCCAGGGCTTTCACGGCTTCCAGGTTGCCTTTTTTGGCAAGGGCGATCGCCGCATAGATCCGAGAAACCGGGTCAGGATCATGCTTCAACTGCGCCTTTAGCTCTGCCACGCCATAGTCCAGCGTCACCTCTTTCAAAACGTGGTTGCCGACATCAAAGCTGACGAACTGCGGCTTTTCATCGAGCGGAAAATAGAAGGACTGTTCTCGCTCATGAATCCGCACGGTGAAGGTTTTGAGCGTCGCCAAGGGCTTGGCCGCCTTGTCTTTACCTTTGCCCTCTTCCTCTTTGGCATAGCCAAAGCCAATGGGAATTTTCAGGTCAAACAAGTCACTTCTAAGATCGGTATCGCCATCGGTTGCCTGAGTTTGCACCACCGTCACCTTTGCCAGCTTGCTGTCGCCATCCCAGCTATAGGACACTTTGTAGTCGGGATGTCCGCCGCGATAGACATATTGATCAAACAGAAATTGCAAATTCCGCCCGGTCGCCTTTTCGATCGCCCGCAGCAGGTCAACCGTTTCCACCGTTTTGTGGGCATTGTCGTTGACAAAGGTGTGAACCGCATCGAAGAATTCTTCATCGCCCAACTCCCGGCGGATCATGTGATACACGCAGGAGCCTTTTTCGTACAGGTGGCGATCGTATAGCTCGATCGCCTCCCGATAAACGTGGGTCACAATCGGGCGACGATAGCGGCTACTGTCTTCAGAAATATAGCTGCGGGCCTCATTCAGCCGATAGTAGGCGGCATCGTCGGCGGTGTATTCATGCTCCGTCCACAGCACTTCGGAATAGGAGGCCATGCCCTCTTTGATCCAAGCGTGGCTCCAGTGCTTAATGACCACCACATCTCCAAACCACTGGTGGGCCAGTTCGTGCGCCACAAGCGCCTCGGTGCTGCGGTTGTCTAGGGCGGCGCGTTCGTCGATCAGGCAGCGATCGGTCAGCAGCGTGGTGGATGTATTTTCCATCCCGCCAAAGATGAAGTCATCGACGCAGACCTGGGCGTATTTGGGAAAGGGGTAGGTATAGCCGAAGGTCTGGCTAAAGAACTCGATCATTTGGGGCGTTTTGCCCATGCTGCGGCGGGCATCGTCCTCCCGTCCTTTTTCTACGTAATAGGTGACGGGTTTGCCGTGCCACTCGTCGCGCAATTCGGCAAAGTCACCCACCGCCAGCGTCATCAGGTACGTGGGATGCACCTCTTTTTGGAACCAGTGGTAGATCTTGCTGTCTCCATCTTCGATGGTCTCCAGCAGTTCGCCGTTGGAAATTGCCAACAGGTGTTTTGGTACACGCACGCGGATTTCGCTAGTGGCGAGTTGCCCCGGATAGTCGAAACAGGGAAACCAGAAGCGCGAGTCTTCGTCTTCGCCCTGAGTCCACACCTGCACGGGCTTTTGGGGGTAGTGCTGGTCGGGTGCGATGAAGTAGAGTCCGCGCTGGGGGTGGTCGTTGCTGTAGGTGATTTCTAGCGTGATGGGTTTGCCAGAGCGGGTGGGGTCTTTGAGAGAAACCTGGAGTTGTTCACCGTCGTAGTCAAAGTGCAGCTTGTGCTTGCCTGCTTTGACGGAATGAATGTCTAGCTTGACCGCATCCAGCGTCAGCCGCTCAATGCCGTTTCGCACCGGGTTGAGCCGAATAGCGCAGGTGCCGCTGTAGCGCTGGTGGGCGAGGTCGAGATCCAGATCTAGGGCAATATGCTCGACCTGACCGGGGCGATCGGGGTTGTAGTGGGGGCGGGCACCGGGCAACTCGAAAGATCGGTAGCCATTATTATCTAGAGCGGTGGCGTAGACAGATTGGTAGACAGACTGATGGATCGTGCGGCGAGAGGACTGAGACATGCAATCAACCTGGAAAATGCAACGACGAGGGTGTGAGGGAATCGGGACTGGATAAGGACGGGGCAAATTTGAGGCAAATTCAATTCGAGACAGACTATCAGGATGGCATCTGACGTGGCAATGGGAGGAAGCAGTGGGAGGAGGTAAATGGGAAGAGCAGAAGCGCTTGCAATCGGGCGCATCCCAGTTCTGCAAGTTTGCCTTCATCCCCCAGCCCCTGCTCCCAAAGCGGGAGCAGGGGAGCCGGATTAGATGTCCCTCTGCCGCTTTGGGATAGGACTTTAGGGTGAGGGCTACAAAAGTGGGATGCACCCCTTGCGATCGCCCCACCTGGCATCCCCCTGCTGACGCTCTGCTGAGGCTCTGCATCCCTTCTGCTGACGCTCTGCCAGACCTTTTGCCAACAAGACGAGCGATCGCAGCTTGGAAGGCAAGTCTAGAAGCACGAATCTGAAAACAGAATCTCTGTTTTCAGAGGGGAAACCCATTGGCTAGGCAGATTGGGGAGGCAAATCCCGCAAGGCAGCCCTACGCACAGATGAAGTCTGTATGGGTTGATATCCGTATGGGTTGATACGGAGGTCAGCGAAAGCCATTGGCACAGATTGGCGGCAGGCAGTGTCCGTAGTTTCCACGCCCTTGCCTGACCCGAAATGTCTTCAGGCTCGTCCAGTCTATTGCTTAGATTAGCGCGGGAAACCAGTGATGAGATCGTTTCGCAGCAAAGGAGTATAGCTGTTGATTCGTCAAGGGGGCGATCGCCCTTCATTCCTCCTTCACATTTTTCTGCAAATGCTGACAAATTTTTTACCAAAATTCTGGCGATTTCCAGGGGATCGCAGGGCACTTTAAAGTCTGAAATGGTGCATCCCCCGCAATCAGCCTGCATTCTGCCCCATCTGCTGATCTAAGTGCAATGTTGCTGCGTCAAGCAAACCGTCTGAAGTCAAAATCGTTGTCTAACCTCCAGCCGGGCAGCCATCGGCTGTGGCGAGAGCGGCGTATCTGGCTGACGGCGATCGTCGTGGCAGGTGGCGTATTGGGGCTGCGCTGGCTGGGTGGGCTGCAATTTTTGGAACTGGCAGCACTGGATCGCGCCTTTCGCCTGCGTCCAGCCGATCCCGTGGATGAACGCATCGTCATCGTCGGCATTAATGACATCGACATTCAAAACCTGCGCGACTGGCCCATTTCCGATCGGGTGATGGCGGATTTGCTCCAAAAAATTAAATCCTACCAACCCCGCGCCATTGGGCTGGACATCTACCGCGAATTTTCGGTGGGCGAGGGCGGCGACGAACTCAAGGCGGTGTTTCGCACCACGCCAAATCTCATCGGCATCGAGAAAATCGCTGACTCGACGAGTCCGGGTGTAGAGCCGCCCAAACTGCTGAAGCAAGCAGGGCAAGTGGGGTTTAACAATGTCGTGACCGATAGCGACAACCGGGTGCGGCGGGTGATTTTGTATTGGGGCGTAAACGGCGAACTGCGCCGCAGTTTTGCGCTGAAGCTGGCGCTTTTGTACCTGCAAGACTGGGGCATCAATACCCAACCCGCGCCCGACAATCCTGGCGAGGTAAAGCTTGGGAGATCGGTGCTGCGGCGGCTGGGCAGCAATGACGGTGGCTATGTGCGGGCAGATGACGGCGGCTATCAAATTCTGGCGAACACGCGCAGTTCTCGCTATCGCACAGTATCGCTGACGGAAGTGCTAAACGGCGAGGTTGATCCGGCGCTGATGCGCGATCGCATCGTTTTGATTGGCTCCACCGCCGAAAGCCTGAATGATTTCTTTTTCAACTCCTACAGCCGGGAAATGAACGGCACCGTGCAGCGTATTCCTGGAGTAGCGCTCCACGCCAACTTCATCAGCCAACTGCTGGATGCGGCGCTGTATGGGCGATCGCCCTTGCAGGTTTGGCTCTCTCCGGTGGAATGGATCTGGATTTTGGGCTGGTCGCTGGTGGGTGCAGTTGTAAGCTGGCAATTTCGCCACCCGGCAAAGCTAGCCATTGCATTACTGGGAACCAGCAGCCTTCTGTTAGGGATCTGCTACCTGGCATTTCTTCAGGGGTGGTGGATTCCGCTGGTGCCGCCGCTGCTGGCGCTGGTTGGGTCTAGCGGCGTGATTACGAGCTACATTGCTTACCTCAAAGAGGAACTCAAAAAATCCAAAGAGTTTCTCAGTTCGGTCATCCACACGATTCCCGATCCGGTGTTTGTCAAAGATCGGCAGGGACGGTGGATTGTGCTAAACGAAGCCTTCTGCCGCTTTGTGGGCTATCCGCTCGAAACACTGCTCGACAAAACCGACCACGACATTTTCCCGCCCCATCAGGCCAATTTCCTGCGGCAGCACGATGAGAGCGTGTTTGAAACAGGGTTGGACAGCGAGAGCGAGGAAGAATTTACCAGCGCCGATGGAGCGCATTATCTAACGGCAACCAAGCGATCGCTCCACAAAGACGCTGCGGGTAATACCTTCCTGGTGGGCGTGATTCGCGACATCACCCAGCGCAAGCAGATGGAAGAGGAACTGCGCCGCACCGCTGCGGAATTGGTGCGCTCCAACGCTGAGCTAAAACAGGCGCAATACCACCTGCAACACCTGGCCTATCACGACAGCCTGACAGGATTGCCCAATCGCCAGCTATTGTGCGATCGCCTCTTGCAATCGCTCCTCTGGGCGCAAGAACACGACCAGCTTGTTGCGGTGCTGTTCCTAGATCTGGACGGCTTTAAGCACATCAACGACACCTACGGCCACGCAATGGGCAATCTGCTGCTCAAAGCCGTAGCCCAGCGCCTCTCTCGCTGCCTGCGGAATAGCGACACCGTAGCCCGCTTTGGCGGCGACGAATTTGTGGTGCTGCTGCCGGCCATTCCCCATGTGCAAGACGTGACCCGCGTTGCCGAAAAGATTCTCGATACGCTATCCCAAAGCTTTGCGCTAGAAGGTGAGTCAATTCCTGTTACCACGAGCATTGGCATCAGCCTCTATCCCACCCACGGCGACGACCCCGAAACCCTGCTCAAGCAAGCAGACCTGGCCATGTATCAGGCTAAGCAGGCTGGCAAGCGGCAGTATGCGCTGCCTGTGGAGGTGGAGAAGAGAGCGTCGTAAGGTTGTGAGAAATCAAAACGTAAGGTTGTGAGAAATCAAATACCGCCGACAAACCGCCCCGGACTCAGCAGCCTGTCTGGATCGAACTGCTGCTTAATGCCGCGCATCAGCCCAAGGGCGTTGCCGGGATAGCCCCACCCGTCGATCTGCTGTTTCAGGTCAACAGGGGCGGCCAGGAGGGAGAGGAAGCCACCCTGGGCTTCGCAGAGACGGCGTAGATCCAGCAGGTGGCCGGTGCTAGGCGGATCAGCGAACCGGAGCAGCCCCAAGCCGCTGCCTGCGTGAATCGTGCCGTAGGCCAGCGAGGGAAACTGGTCGGCAATTTTTTCCAGGGTTGCGGCGGCCTGATTGGGCAAGACTCCGATTTTGCAGGTGAGGGAAGGAGCGGTTTCCCACAGGGCTTGCAATGTTTGCCACAAGGATGCCTCAGCAGCGTCGGTGTAGGTGGACTCGACGAGAGCGGCGGCCTGGGCAAACTGGCGGAACTGGGCGGCCTGGGCATCTAGGGAAACGGCAAGACCCTGAAACTGCACCACTAGCCCCAGCCCTGCATGACCGAGGTGCTGCATGGCGGCTGGGGCAACCAGTTCCACTGCAACTGGGGCAAGCGCTGAGGAGAGGAGTGCCTGGGTGACGCGGGCGATCGCCTCTCGTTCTCCTGCCAGCACCAGCGTTTTCGAGGCTTCGGGCAAGGGATAGACGCGAAAGGTGACTTCTGTAAGGATGCCCAGCGTGCCCCAGGAGCCTGTGAACAGCTTCATCAGGTCATAGCCTGCCACGTTTTTCACCACGCGCCCACCGGCCCTGGCGATTTCGCCATCCGCCCGCACAAAGGTCACGCCGATTAGCAAATCTCGCACGCCGCCGTAGCGATGGCGCAGGGAGCCGCTATCGGCTGTGGCAATGATGCCGCCGAGGGTGGCTGCGTCGCCGTAGGACGGGTTGAGCGGCAAAAACTGGTTTTGTCGAGCTAGGTGTGCCTGCAAGTCGGCCAGCCGCATTCCGGCCTGCGCGGTGACCGTGAGATCCCCGGCTGCATGGTCGATCAGCTGGTTCATCCGGGCCGTGCTGATGCCGACCTGTATGCTGTCTGATACGCCGCCCCAGTGCAGCTTGGTGCCTGTGCCAAAGGGGAGCGATCGCCCTTTTTGCGCGTGCAATGCTTTCACCACAGCGGCAAGCTGGGCGGGCGAATCTGGCTCCACAATGCATTCGGGTATGCCACCAGGGGCGATCGCCTGGGACAGTTGCGCCTTCAGTGCTGGTGCGACCGTTTCCCAAACCGAGAGTTGCTCAGCGCCGACCAGAGATTGGAGACTGGGGACAAATTTGCTCATAAAATCCAGGTAACAGATCCAGGAAATGCTTCATGATCAGGCCATGCAAACGACCCGCTGACCATCCTCCCATAAGGGGTCGTTTTTGCAGCGTCGGTTTTTTTTCAGGGCAAGTCTAACCCCGCTCCTTTTCTCATGAATTGCGTCTACAGGTTTGCCATCCAGGACTGAGAGCGTAATTCTGACTATGACTCGTGCCATGACTCGTGATGTTGCCAGCCCAGTGACTCAGCCGCCCCTGCTCAAAGATGAGATTCAGCAAGCTTTTATTATTGCGTATCGGGAAGAGACTGAGCCGCTAGAGCAAGCGCTGGCCAATGAAGGCTGGCAGGTCAAGCTATTTCGCAATGAGCGATCGCCCGACTCCTCCTGTGCCGCCATCTATTGCTGCATGATGAACCACCGTCGAGCTTGGGTGCAGGCGGCGGCAGAACCCCGGCCAACCCTAATCGTCGAAGCGGATTTTGTGCCCGTGGTTGGGATGTCGTCTCTGCCGCTGCCGATGGATTTGTCTCAGCCCTCCACCGGACTCTGCTGGCTTTACACCTGCGCGGCACAGATCTATAGCCTCAGTCCTGACGGCTTTGCGGAGGGATTTTCAACCTCGCTAGTCGCCTACGTCGTCACGCCTGCCGCCGCCCGCTGCCTTTGTGGCCTGGCTGACTGGGTGCATGAGCATCACGGCACGGGCTATTTCAATTTCGACTCCGAGGTGGATAAATACCTGCGATCGCACGGCTTCAAAAACTACATCAGCTTTCGCAACTATGGCGAACACGGCGGCATCCCCAACCCAGAGCATCGTCAGCATGGTATCAGCGGCATCCACCGCGCCGACGTGCTGGCCGGGCCACTAGCCTTTCGCCCCCTCTACGCCGGAACCGGACACCAGTGGCGATCGCGCTATCTCTGGATTCGCCTCAACGCCCGCCTCAAAGGGATCGGGCGGCTTCTGCTGGGGCGTTTCCTCCGACCCAAGATCCTCCGCAAAGCCAGCGCCCCAAGACGAATGCTGCAATGGGCGATCGCCCGTCAACTCATCCGGCGGCTTTGAGGGAAGCGTGGCGCAGTAGCGAGTCTTTTAGAAGGAGCGCAGGGGAGAGTGGAATTGGCACGAGCGTTCTAAAAACTCGCTTCTAATCCTCTCTAATCCTCTGTCGCTCTTTCGTCATCACTCTTCTGTGGATTCCGGCGGCCGATATCCCCGCTCATAGGCATAGCGGATTAGCTGCGAGCGGTTTTCTAGCTCCAGCTTGCTGAGAATATTGCTGAGATGGGTCTGCACCGTGCGCGGGCTGACGAAGAGACGCTCGCCAATTTGCTTGTTGGTATAGCCCTGGATCACTTCAGCAAACACCTTTTCCTCCGCTGGCGTGAGCGGAAGCGGGGTCGGCGTAGCAGGGCGATCGCCCGCCGCAGCACTGACGCTGACCGACTGCTGCATCAGCCGCACAATTTCGGAGTGAATCCGGCGCGATCGCTCCAGTTGGGCCTCGATCTTGGCGACTAGCTCCTTCGGCTCGAAGGGCTTTGCCAGATAGTCGTCTGCGCCCATCTGGTGGCCCTGCACCCGGTCGTCCACTTCCTTGCGGCTAGAGAGAAAGATAAAAGGCACGAGTTGCCCCGTGCGGCTGGCCCGCAGGCGGCGGCAAAACTCCAGCCCGTCCATCTCTGGCATTAGCACATCCGAAACCACTAGATCGGGCGGATGCTGCTCAAACAAGGTCAACCCTTCCAGCCCAGACCGGGCTTCTTGCACCAAGTAGCCCTGATTTTGCAAGTATCGGGTGAGCGCTGTCCGCAAGGTGGTGTCGTCATCTACGATCAAAATGCGTTTCATATCAGCTACCCAGTTCCAACCCTGCCAACAGCATCACAGGTTCCTTTTGCATACATCGAGATCTTCTATCGAGCCATCATAGCGGCTGAGACTTGAATTGAGACAGGGTGCGATCGCACTCCCTAGCTCCCGAACTAACCTGCTAATTCTTCCAGAACTGACGCACTTGCGATAAGCTCTTTGGATTTTGGACAATTTCTCGCGGGCTGTGCCTCGAGAAATTGTCCAACTGCGTAAGTCCTATCTTCTTAAGCAATCCCGTTCAACGGAATAAACTTTTAAGGACGAGTTAAGGATGAGTTTTGGGGACGGTCAAGCTTCCTAAGTTTTCCAAATCATTTTTCAAATCAGCGGACATTCTGCAAAATTATCAGATAAATCTGACAAAACAGTGACATCACCCAAAGACATCTTCATCTTTAGGATTTTTTCGCCTTTTTTGTGGTTGCCCCACCGTTGATTGTCTTAGATGAACAGTTCCTCCGATTCATCTTTGAGAAATTGAGCAATTGCAAGTTTGAGATATCATGCCCCTGGCTCAAAAAACTGGCACGTTGCCTCAAGGAAGCACTCTTGTCGAGAAACTTTGGAGAAACTGATCCGAAAGCTGCTCACTCTTGAGCATTCTGGCTCTTCTCTCCGCCACTAAACTAGCCAAGAATCGTTGATTTATCACTTAGGAGTCGGCAACGCTCTATGTATGAAAAGATTATTCCCCCGACCGAGGGTTCACGCATCACGTTTGAGAACGGTGAGCCACAGGTTCCTGACAACCCTATCATTCCCTTTATTCGAGGCGACGGCACAGGCGTAGACATTTGGCCTGCGGCTCAGAAGGTGTTTGATGCGGCCGTGGCAAAAGCCTATGGCGGGCAGCGCCAGATTGTCTGGTTCAAGGTGTATGCAGGCGATGAAGCTTGCGAACTCTACGGCACCTATCAATACCTGCCAGAAGATACGCTGGCGGCAATTCGAGAATATGGCGTGGCGATCAAGGGGCCGCTGACTACGCCCGTCGGCGGCGGCATTCGTTCGCTAAACGTCGCCCTGCGACAAATTTTTGACCTGTACGCCTGCATTCGCCCGTGTAAATACTATGCAGGCACGCCCTCACCCCACAAAACGCCTGAAAAGCTGGATGTGATTATCTATCGGGAAAACACCGAAGATATCTACCTGGGCATTGAATGGAAGCAGGGCAGTGAAGTGGGCGATCGCCTCATCAAGATCCTCAATGAAGACCTGATTCCCGCCACCCCCGAACACGGCAAAAAACGCATCCCCTTGGATTCGGGCATTGGCATCAAGCCCATCAGCAAAACGGGTTCCCAGCGACTCGTGCGCCGCGCCATTCGCCACGCCCTGCGCCTGCCCAAAAATAAGCAGATGGTGACGCTGGTTCACAAGGGCAACATCATGAAATACACCGAAGGCGCATTCCGCGATTGGGGCTATGAACTGGCCACCAGCGAGTTTCGCGCTGAGTGCATCACAGAACGGGAATCCTGGATTTTGGGCAACAAGGAGAAAAACCCCGACCTCAGCATCGAAGACAATGCCCGCATGATCGATCCGGGCTATGACGCGCTGACGGCGGAGAAAAAGGCGCAAATCTGCGACGAGGTACAATCCGTCCTCGATGCCATTTGGGACACCCACGGCAGCGGCCAGTGGAAAGACAAAATTATGGTCAACGACCGCATCGCCGACAGCATCTTTCAGCAAATCCAGACGCGCCCCGATGAATATTCCATCCTGGCGACGATGAACCTAAACGGCGACTATCTCTCTGACGCGGCAGCGGCTGTCGTTGGCGGGCTGGGCATGGGCCCCGGCGCGAACATTGGCGACTCTGCTGCCATCTTCGAGGCGACCCACGGCACCGCGCCCAAGCACGCAGGACTAGACCGCATCAACCCCGGCTCCGTCATCCTCTCTGGGGTGATGATGCTGGAGTATATGGGCTGGCAGGAAGCGGCCGACCTGATTAAGAAAGGCATCGGCGGCGCGATCTCGGCCGGCGAAGTCACCTACGACTTGGCCCGACTGATGGAGCCACCCGTGGAGCCGCTGAAATGTTCTGAGTTTGCCGATGCCATCATCCGCCATTTCTAACAGCGTCCATGAGCGTGTTTTCATGAATGCGTTTTCATGAATGCTTTGTTAGGGACGGCCGACTGATGCAACGAAACTAATGCAACGAAACTAATGCAACGAAATGGTGTGTAGCTGCCTGTTTGCCACACACCATTTCCGATCGGTTTGATGCAGATTAAACAGCGCCGAGGGTTTGGAAGACTTGCAAATCGCTGCCAGAACGGGCGCTTATGGATTCGAGAACGTGTTGAACTCGCCATTGCGAGGCCGGGACGGAGCCGAAAACGGAGCCGCTTCAACCGTAGGGGACTGAGCAGGCTGCGTGGGAGCTGTGTAGAAGTCGCGCCCGTCAAACTGGGGTTGCGGCGGAACTGCGGAGTTGCCGCTTGGGAAGCCCGCTGCGCCCGCCCCTGAAATCCCTGAGCCTGAAATGGAGGAATCAGGCACGGGCAAACCGGACGGAAGGGACGCAGGCGCGCCGATCGGCTGACCCAGTGTGCCCGTCGGCAGGGGCTGAACCCCTAATGGCGGCAAGTAGCCCGTGCTGCCCGGTGGTGGCGAGGTGCGGGGCAGATAGGGGCCCGGTAGCGTGGGCGTAGAAAAGGCTGGGGTGAGGGAGGGTTGGCTCAGAGGTTGGGCGGGTTCTCCAGGAATAGGTTGCAGGACGGAACCGCTGGGAACGGTGGCGGGGATTCTGGGGAGAGTGCCAGATGAGCCTACTGGAGAAGGCTCGACTGTAGAAGGTGGGCTGCTGGAGCCTGCCTGACGCTGGAGCGCTGATTCCAGTGGACTAACGGGGAGAACTGGTTGAGATGGCGTAGAGCCGGGAACAGGGCTGCTCACTGTACCCACTGTACCCACTGTGCCAGCAGGGGCGATCGCCGGACTCGGCAATATGGGACTGGCTGTAATAGGACTGGTCGTGTGCGCAACGGTGATTGTGTTCAGGATTGGGTCTGGCTTGGCTGAACTGCTGGACGAGCGGCTGGCTGTGGGGGCAGGGTTCAGCGACAGAAGGTCTGTGGGGGCGATCGCCGACGATGCAGGCAGACTAGAGGTGGAACCTGCTTGGCTCGGCGATTTGAGCGCATCGGGCAGGCTGCTAGGAGAAACGAGCGGCTCCTCTAGCGCCAGAGGTGTTCCCGTTGGAAATCGACGCGCTCCCAGCACGGGCAGGTTGTCAATGTCGATTTGAGCGCGATCGCCCAGGGATCGACCTTGCCCCGTTGGGTTTGACTCAAAGAGACCCGGCGGCAGGGCACGATCGCTAGATGAGTCAGCGCCGAATTCTAGGGGGCGATCGCCTAACCAACCGGACAGCAAAGCAGGACGCTGCCAATAGGCCCAGGCCAACGCCAGCGCCAGCACAGGCACCGCCGCCGACAGCCAGACTCTAGGGCGCAGGAGCAAGCGCGCTCGGCTACGAGAGTAGCGATGGGTTCGAGAAAACCGAATGGGCGAAGGCATAACCCAAAAGACAATAAAAACGGCAAAGGGAAATGACTCAATTTAACGGGGCTTGAACGGGGGCTGATGCGCCTACAAGTTGAAAGCTTAAGAATTCTGAAGATAAAAGTACGCCAGTAGTGCGCCAGTAGATTGTCTGATCGGTTTGATATTGCACCAGCTTGAAACGTTACGCCAGCTAGAGAACCGAGCAAGGCAAACCATAAAAAGACCCCTCGATTCTATCAGCGACCCCCAAAACCGCCATAAACTTAACCAGAGCTTTGTAGTTCCTTCACACAAGGCTTCCTGAAAATCATTTCATTAAAAAAATTACGGGTTTTGCAAAGAATCGGTGAATTGTGGCCCGCGCCCAATCATTCCAGAATGCCTGCGGGAAGAAGGCAGCACTTTCTGGAAGCGCTATTCTTAAAAGGCGTGAACATATATCCTTAGTATCTGTAGGAAGTATTCGTAGGATCTGTGGACATTGCGGCAGTCTCTAAAGTCAGACGAAAAAGTCAGACGAAAATCAAGTGTTTGAAGCCGTCTGATTACTGCCATGCAAAGGCGCAACGTGGCTATCTACAGGCTGTCTACCTACAGGCTGTCTACAGGCTATCTAAGGCATCCAGCGCTGACCGACAGGAGAAACGGCTGTGAACATCTTTGGGATTGGTCTGCCAGAAATGGCGGTGATTATGATTCTGGCGCTGCTGATCTTTGGCCCGAAAAAACTGCCAGAGATTGGGCGCAGCCTGGGCAAGGCGATCAAGGGCTTCCAGGATGCATCTCGCGAATTCCAGGAAGAGTTTAAGAAGGAAGCAGAGCAAATCGAGAAAACCATCAGCCAACCGATGGAAGCCAAGCTAGAGCCGCCCGCGCAAAAGGTTCTCTCGGCAACGGAGACGGCTGAGCCGACGGATGCTGAAGTGATCGCGCCCGTCGAAGAAGATGCCGCCAGCCCTTCCCAACCCGGCTAGACGATGGGCGAGTCTCGTGATGTGGCGATCGCCCCTACGCCTCAGCTCATTGTGGGTCTGGGCAATCCGGGCGCTAAGTACGACCGCACCCGGCACAATGTCGGATTTATGCTGGTGGACGAGCTAGCCCGCTCCTGGCAGATCAACCTGGCAGACCACAAAAAATTTCAGGGCATTTTTGGGGAAGGCACTGGCCCGCACCGCGACAAAATTCGACTGCTCAAGCCCCAGACCTACATGAACCTGTCGGGTCAGTCGATTCGTGCGGTGGTGGATTGGTACAAGCTCTCGCCGGAGTCCGTGCTGGTGGTTTACGACGACATGGATTTGCCGCTGGGTCGGCTGCGGCTGCGGCTATCGGGTTCCGCAGGCGGACACAACGGCATGAAGTCCATCATTTCGCACCTGGGCACGCAAAATTTTCCGCGCCTCCGCATCGGCATCGGCAAGCCCAAAACCGCCGCCCTCGAAGACAAAGACACGGTTTCTCATGTGTTAGGGCAGTTTTCCAAGGCGGAAACAGAGGTTTTGACCGAAGTGCTGCGGCTGTGCGAAGCGGCGATCGCCCTCAGTCTCAAGCAAAGCACCGAAAAAGCCATGAGCCTTTATAACAACCGGATTGCGGGCAGCTAGCGGCGAGGGGCAGCAGAGATCAGAGGATGGGACTAAAATGCCAGACGCTCATGCAAGACGCTCATGCCAGACGCTCACGCAAGATGCTCACGCAAGATGCTCACGCAAGACGCTCACGCAAGACGCTCACGCAAGACGCGCTATGTCCCGAAACCTGACCTCTGCATTCCGCTATGAGTAGGCGCGATGGGCCAACCATTCTTCAACGTCAGCCTGAGACTCTAGGGAACTTGCTTCGCCAGAAATCGGGTCATAGACATGCCACTGCACCTTTTGGGTGGTGCGATCGCAGTCTTGCCAGATGCGGGGTTGGAGCGAGGCGAGGGATTCAGCGCTGGGCGCAGTCCATTTAATGTTCATGAAACAGCAGTCCTTCGGAAATCAAAAACGGATCACGAAACCAAGAAGCAGCGTGGGTGAAGGGGCAGCATTGCGTCTGGACTGGCGCAGGTTGCCCGCGCGGTGGGCAAAGAACCCAACCAAAGCAAAAACTAACCCGTTGGCAAATAACCCTTGGGGAAGAGGCGATCGCCCCACAGGTGCTAGCCAACTAGTTTCACTGAGAAAATAATACTGTGTCCTTAGATACAAAACAATGCTTTTGGGGAAAATCGCCCAGGGAGGTTCACCCAGTCGGATAGACGAGCGTGGGAACAACGAATGTCGTGATGACAAATAGGGATTGCGAACAGGGATTGCAAATGGCTTTACCAGATTTTGCCGAATCATGCTGAATCCTGCCGGATTATGCCGGACTATGCGGATGCGCGGTGGTTTGATTGGCCGATTCAGCTTGCATCTGTAAACAATGCTCATGAAACAATGCTCATGAAACAATGCTCGTTAAACAATGCTCGTTATCCGCGCCGTTCAACGACTCGCACGGGGGGTCTAATATAGAGAAAGATAAACTTATGTCGATGCTGCCTCGTCATTCTCTGCCATGCCTTCTCAAACCACCTCGTCTATTTTTGTCGAAAAGAAAAAGCTGTCGAAGCCGCCGCTGGAGCTACACTACCTGGGCGATCGCGTGCTGAGGCAGCCTGCTAAGCGCATTACCAAAGTGGACGACGAGGTGCGCCAACTGGCGCGGCAAATGCTGCAAACCATGTACAGCGAAGACGGCATTGGGCTAGCGGCTCCCCAGGTCGGGGTTCACAAGCAGCTCATCGTGATTGACATTCATCTGGATGAACCCAAGACCCAGCCGCTGGTGCTGATCAACCCCAGCATCACGCGCCAGAGCAGCAAAACCTGCGTGATTCAGGAGGGCTGTCTGAGCATTCCGGGCGTATTTCTGGACGTGACTCGCCCAGAAGAGGTTGAGGTGTCCTACAAAGACGAGATGGGCCGCCCGCAAAAGCTGGTGGCAAATGATCTGCTGGCGCGGGTCATTTTGCATGAAATGGATCACCTAAACGGCGTGATGTTTGTAGACCGGGTGGACAACGCCTTGGCGCTGAACCAAGAGCTAAGCAAGAATGGCTTTTCGGTGCAGGCTGTGAAGCCCGTTGCCTGAGATCCGTCTCGATTGACCGCTGCCATCGTCCGCCCATCCCTCTGTCCTATGATGACTCCCAAAAGCGGCCTGTTTCTTGCAGGCTCCTGCATTGCGGCGATCGCCGCCATTGGTTCCATCTTCGAGCTGACCTCCAAAACGCCCCAACTGGGGACAGCGCCCACGGGCATTATTCTGGCGCTTAGCATTCCTCTAACGGTGCTGCTGTTTTTGGCGGCCGTCCGCGATGCCCGAGCAAACCAGTGACGGACTTTGTGCCCCAGGTCGCCTATCTGCGGCTATGTGCCCCGACGGGCGCAGCCCAGGCAGATGTGGTGTATCCCCTACCGCTGACGCGAGAGGTGCGGCTGGGGCGCGATCCAGACTGCCAAATTGTGGTGGATTCGGCGGCCTACAGCGGGGTTTCCCGATTTCATGCCTGCATCGAAGCCACGCCTGACCGAGTGGGCTGGCAACTCCGCGACCTGGAAAGCACGAACGGGACTTACCTGAATGGGCGACTCCTGCATCAGGCAGAGCGGCTGCGGGCGGGCGATCGCCTCTCCTTGGGCCAGCGCGGGCCGCAGTTTGTGTTTGAGCTGCGCCCGGTTCAGCCGGCGGATGATGCTTCGATCCCCGATGCCCGCCTGATTCCCACTGTGTCGAGCGACTTGCAGGCAGAGGCCGATTTGCTAGACCCGCCGGAAGAGGCAGGGTTTGCTGATGAAGGCATCACCGTCAGTCAGTTGTTTCCCATTCTTTCTACTGGAACCGATTTGCTCCAGCGGGCTTACTTGGTGCCAGGAATCATCACCGTCAGCTTTGTGGTGCTGCTGTTTATTGCGGTAGGCAATCCGCCCGTGTTTAATGTCACGCTGGCGACCTATCTGGCGATCGCCGCCTATTACGTGGTCTACCAGCTTTGTGGCAAACCCAAACCCTTATGGTGGCTGCTGGGGGCGGCGCTGATGATGGTGGTGCTGCTGCTCAGCCCGGTGCTGAACCTGTTTATCTATGTGTTCCAAGACCTGCTGCCCGGAGACATTCCCACCCAGTTTTCTGGCAATTTGCTGGTTTTGCTGGGGCAGATGTTCATTGGGGCAGGGCTGATGGAGGAACTGCTGAAGGCGATTCCGGTGCTGGTGGCCTGCGCGGTGGGTCTGGCGCTGCGACCGCCCTGGCGAGAGCGGTTGGGGGTCTGGGAACCGCTGGATGGTATCTTGCTGGGCACTGCTTCGGCTGTCGGTTTCACGCTGCTGGAAACGCTCGGACAATACGTGCCCAGCGTCATTCAGAACGTAAACATGCAGGGAGGCATCGGGTTGGGAGAAGTGTCGGGGCTACAAATTTTGATTGCCCGCGTGCTGGGGTCAATCGCCGGACACATCGCCTATAGCGGTTATTTGGGCTATTTCATCGGCCTCAGCATGTTAAAGCCGGCCCACCGCTGGCGGACTCTGGGAACGGGCTATCTGACGGCCTCTGTGCTGCACGCGCTATGGAACGTCTGCGGCATTTTGAACCTGTCGGCGCTGGCCATCGTCGGCAGCGTGTCCTATGCGTTTCTGATGGCAGCCATTCTCAAGGCCCGCAAACTCTCGCCCACGCGCCGTGAGAACTTTGCTACGCAACTGAGGCGGCAAGGGTAGGAGGGGTTGGCGTATTGGGGCGCTGGAGCGGGCTACCCTGTCGCTCTGCTTCGGTCGCACCCTACGCCTTGGATGGGTCAAACCTTGGATGGGGCAAGCCTTGAATGGGTCAAACCTTGAATGGGTCAAACCTTGGATTGGTCAATAATATGGCGGGCGATCGCCAGACTGAGGCGGGCTTGCTCAATGCTAGAGAGGTCTTCCCAGGCTTCGGAGCGCACCGAGCGCAGCGCTCCCTCTAGCAGGTCGTTTTCGTCCTTGTCGCGCATGGCATAGGCGAAAGGACGCGCCAGCACGTACAGATCATCATCGCCCCAATCGGGCAGCACGTCGCGGACGCTGGCAACCAGTTGATCGGCCAGAGAGCTAGAAGAGCCGATCGCCATCTGCGCCTGCTGCACCAGCCGCTCCAGCAGTCCTTGCGGCATCCGGTCGGCAAACCGCTGAAACAGTCCGCTGAAAGAAGCGGTCGTCAGCACGGGTTGAGCCGCATTTTGAGCCGCATTTTGAGCCGCATCCACCGTGGCCCACAGTTGGTCAAGTTGCGTGGAAAGGGACTGGGCATAGGAATCGAGCATGTCAGTCGGCCAACCCGCTGCCACTTCCTGCTCAAGCTGTTCAAAATAGCTAGATGCGGCAGGGTCTGCCGGATTCCAGGGGTAGGATGCATCCGCATTATCTAATACGACCTGGAGGAGTTCTAGCTCAGCCTGAGACCGAAAGGCAGAAAAGCAGGGACGGGTTGAATCACTTGCCATGGTTCTTGCTCCTGAATGCGCCGGACGAGTGTTGTCTATGGTTACTTGTATTAAGTGTGGATATCGAATGGGTTCGATAGGACTAGCTACAGACTCGGATGGGTCAGTTCCGTAATTGGCTGATAAGGAATTTGAAAATTTTGGCAGCGGGCTAAAGTGGAAATTTTGAAAGAGTATTATCCAGACAACTATAAGCACAATAAACCCAGAAAGCCGTACCTGCTCTGGCCAAAGCGCAGCCAAGAGCCAAGCGTCATAGGGGCGGCGTGAGGTCATTGGGCACAAACTCTAGCTGAAATGTGCCAAATCGGAGGCGACTGTGGGGCTTGAGGGCGACCTCTTCCTGATGCACTTTTCGCCACTGGCCCTGCGGTTCCAGCAGAAACGTGCCAAAGCGAGAAAAGTCGCGCAGGACGTAAATCGGCTCTGCGCTGGCCGCCCCGACCGACCCGCGATAGAAAATCTCAGCGTGGCGACGAGAAACGCCGGGAGATTTGATCACCAGGTCATTGCCTTCCAAAAAGCCAACCCGCACCATGCCGCCGTAGATGGGCCAGGTCTGGTGGGGCGGCTCGACAGCGCGGAGGCAAGCAGAGGGAAACGGCACCTCACCCCAGCTAGAGGGATTTTCGGGAATTTCCGTAACCCCTTCTGTCAGCGGTTTGACCAATTCGCCGTCAAATTCTGGATGCATGTAGAGGACGGGCAAGGTCCAGGCGATCTGGTTGAAGCGGTAGAGGGTCAGCAAGTGCTGGCGGGCGATCGCCACGGCCTCGTCGATGGGCGATCGCTCGGCCAGGGCCCGGGCAAATCGCTGGATAAAGCTGTGGGCTTCGTGTTCGGCAATGCGATCGCGCATCCCCAGCACCGCAGGTACGCCGTGATGAATTAGCACTTCGGCCAGGCTGCTGCGGGGAATGGGGCGATTGCCCTGCATTTCAGGCTGTGCGCCCCAGCAGGCGTTGAACACGGCCAGCTTGATGCGGCAACGGGTTAGCACCTGCGCCAGCTCCGTCCCGTTCATCGTTGCATCGGGACGCAAGAAGAGCATTCCGCCGTCTGGGCCGGGCATCCCGTGGCCAGAGTAAAACAGCACGTTGTACTGCTTGGTTTCTAGGTGAGACGTGAGTTCGGCGGCAGTCGGCTGCACCAGCGTTGTCACTTCGCAGGGCACGGGCGGCACAAAGCGATGAAACGCTTCTCCCTGAGTGACATCCTGAAGCAGCGCCGTCAGCGCGTCGGCCTCTTGCTGCAACTGGAGGCGAAAGTCGCTGGTGGAGAGGCTGCGGTCGGGTTCAGCGTCCTGTCCCTGCACCAGCAAGATCCGCAGCGAGTTTTCCTCGCGCAGGGCCGGCAGCGGATCGACTTCGTTGGTGGTGCGGCTAAACAAAAGCTGCTGGCTGAGGGCGATCGCCTGTCGTCCGGGCTGGGGCTGCATGATTTCCCAGGGCAGCGCCATTAGCTCAGGGTCACGAATCTCCAGCCGCAGCCGCAGCGATCGCCCCTGTCCCTGAGCAATGCCCTGGCTCTGGGCCAGGCTATTTTGGATGGAACCGTCAAACAACCACTGCCAGAGACTCACGCCCAAATGCTGCATTAGGCGACCTGCGTAGCCCGGTGTTGGGTCGTCGGGCTGGGGCGGCGGCAACACCACCGCCGGAATCCGGGGAACGGCGGGCAAATCTCGCAGACAAAACATGGACTGCCAGGCCTGCCAAATCTCGGTTAGCTCCGCTGACCAGGCTCGGTCGTGATGCACGTAACCTGCCTGCGATGGGGCTTGTAGCACCCAAATCGCATAGTGGTCTGCGTCAGCAGCAGTAAGGCGGCGAATCGCAAGCCGCAGGCAGGGGTGATCAGACGAAAGCATGAAACCGAAAGTCTAAATGGCTAATTCAACAAAATCCATGACTGAAACCGAAATGCACCCAACGTTGTGTTGCGGAAGGCAAAGCTGTAAACGGGCGGTCAACGGGTTGAAGTTTGAATCCAAGCCCAACCTTCAAACAAACACACTGAATCAATACGCTGAATCAAACAAGAATCAAACAAACACACTGGAATACAAACACACTGGATATAGTATTCCCAAACCTTTTCCAGGCTTCTGCGCCCCTCAATCGTGCGATCGCCCACCCAGTCAATGCCATCCTACAAGGTCGATCATGTAAGGTCGATCGTGACACTGCTGACGCTTATCCAGTGTATCGAGTAATTCACCGGGTTTTTCCTCTTTGTCCCCAGAAGACTAGATCTCCAGAAGACCAGATCTTTGGAGGTTAACCGACAGGAGGCGAGGCGGGTGGGGCGCTGGGGGGCGTGGTAGGCTCAGCAGGCGGCGCAACAGGCGGCGGACTGGGGGGTGGAGCAGGCAAATCGGGGGTTGGGGACGAAGAGACGCAAACGCCGCGCTGGGCATCGGTCGGCATGGGGTTGGGCATCATCAGCGGACGGAGATCGCTCAGCGCCACCCAGCCATCTGCTCCAGGCGGGGCGATCGCGCTTCGTTCAGGCAGTGGGGTATCGGGCGTATCCGCTGCGGGTGGGGCTGGCACCTCGCGAAGGGGCGAGCTAATGGGCGATGCCGGGAGCGTCGGGTTGGCGCT